>JAUMXF010000001.1:0-8798 GCA_030529235.1 Pseudomonadota bacterium | reverse complement strand
TCTACACACTCATGGGTGGCAATCCTGCGGATCTCTTGCAGGTTATCGAGGGCGCTCCGCAACAGCAGACCACCCAGCCCTATCAGGAGAGTCCGGAAGAAGAGCGCCTGCGCAAATTCTCGTCAGTGGTGCTGCGTGAAACGGAACTGGTCTGGGCGGATATTTTTTCCCGGAACGGCCATCGCTATCAGGAGCCCACACTGGTTATCTATTCCGGGCAGGTGCAGAGCGGGTGCGGACTGGCTTCTTCCGGCGTGGGGCCGTTCTACTGTCCGCGTGATCAGCGCATCTATGTGGATCTGAGCTTTTACCGGGAACTGCAGCACCGGTTCAAGGCTCCGGGGGATTTCGCCATGGCCTATGTGCTGGCCCACGAGGTGGGACACCATGTACAGCATCAACTGGGCATTCTGGAAAAAGTCCAGGCGCTGCGCTCACGCATGAGCCAGAAGGAGTACAACACCTATTCCGTCAGGCTCGAGCTTCAGGCCGATTATCTGGCCGGGGTATGGGCTCATCACGTGCGGAACAAGGGACTGCTGGAACAGGGAGATGTGGAAGAGGCCATGGCCGCCGCGAGCGCCGTTGGGGATGACGCCATCCAGAAACAGATGCGCGGGTATGTGCAGCCCGAAACCTTCACCCACGGCACGTCCCGGCAGCGCATGGAGTGGTTCATGAAAGGCTTCCGCGCGGGGGACCTGTCTCAGGGTGATACTTTCAGTCAGTAGCCGGAAGATCAGGGCGATCAGGACTTGTTGAGAATCATCGAGAACTGATCACGGTGGCAGCCAGATAGATGGTTGCCAGGAAGCTGCTGCCGGTTTTCGTGTCAGGGACTGCCCGTGCGTACAATCCACCGCATCGCTTCGACAAACAGGCGGTTGAAAGAAAATTATACTTGTAAGTTAGTTCGGGCAGCCCAGTCAGGGGAAGTGGTCCTCTTATTCGTGTTTTTCCTGCCTTATCTGGATAGTTTGGCAGGCTATATCGGAAAGATCAGCGCCTCCGATATGTGTAATCATCAAGATGATGCGACGCTTTTTTTCCTGTTCCAAAATTTTATAAATTGCCTGTCTTGTTTCTGCATCCACGTTAGCGTCTATTTCATCTAAAATAAGTATCGGCTTGTCTGAATATAAGGCTCGTCCAAGAATTATCCTCCTTTGTTCCCCTTTGGACAGATTGTTTCCGTACTCAGCAACGGTATGATCCAGGGAAAAATTGAGCCGTAAGGCACTGAGGATATCGTTACATTTAACGATATTTTGTGACTTGAAGGGGTAACAGATGTTATCGGCCAGCGTTCCGGGCACAAAATGGCTGTCCTGAGACGCAAATGCGATATGGTTTCTGTAGTGCTGGAATTCATCGATTCGAATAACATTTCCGGCCTTAAGTACGCCTTGAAATGGCACCCCCAACCCGAGAAGTGACTGAGCCAGACGAGTCTTGCCCACCCCGCTTTTCCCCTGGATAACGACCAGACCGGGCTCAGGGAGAACAAGGGATATCGGAACACAATCACCGGTTTCGATCTTTATTTTACCGTGGACCTCAAAAGGCAAAACCTCATTTATAACTGCGGGAGAAACCATGGATGTCGGTTCTTCGGGCAGCTCAATAATCCGCAGAAGCCGCTTATAGGATATAAGGCCCCGCTGTATGGTCTGGTAGTATCTGGCCCAGTTCGCCAGAGGAGCATAAAACTTTGTAATGTAAAGCAGGATAATTGGAATTATCCCTATAAATGTGGGGTCTTGTGTCGCCAGGTAGGCCACGTAGGCGAGTACGGTAACGGTTCCAAGGGATCTTATGGCACTCTCTTGAAAAAAGAAAAAACCTAAATTCACGTTGCTCTTTTTACGTATCTTGTAATTTTCTTGATTCATTTCAAACAGTGAGTCATTTTCTTTCTCTTCTGCTTGACAGACTTTGATGCTGTCTAATCCCAAAGCAGCACGTTGGATAAACCCTGTACTTTCTGATTCTATACTCTGTCGTGCCTGAGCGTATCTTCTTTGAAGAAGTCCTGTTTTTCTGCTGACAATGAAGAGGAGAGGTATTATCAAAAACAAAATAACTAAGATTTTCCAATCAATGACTAAAATGATAATACTTATCCAAATCAAGTCTAATATGTCGGAGCATAGCGTGTAGAGAGGATTTCCTATCAGATAGTCTAATTGCTGGGTATCGTTCATTAATCTGTGAACTATTTCTCCGCTGTTCAGTTTTTCGTTGTCAGAACCATGACCGGGGCTCTCAAGAGCATTCCGGTTGCTCTTGAGCATTTTCGAAAAACAAAGCTGTCGAATATAAAGAATAAATTTATCTGAACACACTGAAACATATATTGCAAACGCATTCCTCATGACTTGAAATAAAAGACTTGATACCAGAAACAGAAAAAGGAAGATAATTACGTTTGGCAAGTCGCTGATGGTCGTTGCCCAATTGAGGAAATCGTTCAGGAGGCCAATAGGCGAATACGCGGGTGCGGATATCTTTATGTCACGCCCGATGATGGCGTTGACGGTAGCGCCCAGAAAATGCGCAGGTAACACCGCGAAAAGCGAAGAAACACACGCAAGCAAGGAAATAAGAAGAAACGTGGCCTTCGTGATGCCGCTGGCTTGCAGCAGATAAATAAGCTTGCTCACTGTCTGGGGCTTGTTGAGAATCACCGGGAACTGATCACGACGGCAGCCAGGTGGATGGCGGCCGAAAAGCTGCTGTCGGTCTTCGCGCCAGGGACTGCCCGTGCACACAATTCACAGCACCGCTTCGACAGGCTTTCCATAGTGGCATTGAAGCACAACAGGCTCCAGTGCCAAACAGGCCCTACTCCAGAATACCGCGCACGGCCTGGATCACGTCTTCCACGTCCTCGTCCGTGAGCTTGGCCGACAGCGGCAGGCTTACGGTTTGTCGGCCGATATCGCGGGCATAGGGGTAATCGTCCGCGTTCCAGCCGAACCGCTCCTGATAGAAGGGGTGCTCGGGCAGAGAAAGATAATGCACGCCCACGCCGATTTTTTGCCCGGTCATGCGGCCAAGGAAACTGTCCCGGCTGATGCCCGTGCGGCTTTCTTCCACCAGAATCGTGAACAGATGGTGCCCATGCCGGGTGTTTTCCTCCACCGGCGCAGGCAGGGTCAGGGGCAGTGGGCTCAGGGCGTCCATGTAGCGCTCCCAGATTTCCCGCCGCCGCTCCCAGTAGGCTGCGACCTTCTTCAGCTGCCCGAGGCCCAGGGCGGCCTGCATGTCCGTCATGTTGTATTTGAAGCCTGCCTCCATGACCAGGTAGTGCTTGTAGCCCTCGTCGCCGAAGCGTTTCCAGGCGTCGCTGGACATGCCGTGCAGGGCCAGCATCTTCAGGCGCGCGGCGTGGTCGGGGTCTCTGGCCAGCACCATACCGCCCTCTCCGGTGACGACGTTTTTGGTCACATAGAAGCTGAAGCAGCCGAAATCTCCGAAGGTGCCGGCCTTTTGTCCGTGGTACTCGGTTTCGATGGCGTGGGCGCAGTCCTCGATGACCACCAGATTGCGGGGCTCGGCCAGCCGGGCGAGAGCGTCCATCTCGCAGGGCCGTCCGGCGAAATGAACGGGCACGATGGCCCTGGTGCGGTCCGTGATTTTTTCGCGCACCCGGTCCGGGGAGATGTTCATGGTTCTGGGGGCCACGTCGGCCAGAACGGGAGTGGCGCCGGCGTGGATGATGGCGTTGACGGTGGCGCAGAAGGTCAGGGGCGTGGTGATGACTTCGTCACCGGGGCCGATGCCCGCCGCCAGAATGCTCAGATGCAGGGCCGCGGTACAGGAGTTGACGGCCACGGCGTGGTCCGCGTTTTTGTATCCGGCGAAGTTCCGTTCGAATTCGGCCACGCGCGGGCCGGTGCCGATCCAGCCGCTGCGCAGGCAGGCCACGACCTCTTCGATTTCATCCCCGGCGATTCTGGGCGAACCGAAAACCAGAAAATTCTCACGCATATGCATCTCCCCGCCCTCATCCCGGCATGGACGAAAGGACGATTACTCTTTATGAATTTTCCATCCGTTCCGGCGGGCTATCCCAACATCCACGGCATAGCAAGGAGGCTCCATGACCGAAAAACGTATCACGCTCTACGCTCTGACCACGTGTTCCCACTGCAAAAGGACAAAGGAACTGCTGGACGACTGTGGAGCCGAGTATGACTGCGTTTTCGTGGACAAGCTGCAAGGCGAGGAACGCAAGGCAATGATCGAGGCCATCAAGAAGGTGAATCCGAAGCTGTCCTTTCCGACCCTGCTTCTGGACGAAGAAACCGTTATCGGTTTCAAGGAAGCCCGGATCATGGAAATACTGGAGCGGCGATGAATCCCGAAGCATTGTACGAAAAGCTGCGCGCGGTGCAGGAGCCCAGAGGATTTTTCTTCAACAGCGACAAGGACTTTGTACTGGATCTGATGGAAGGGCTTCTGATCAACCGCGAACGCTATGGCTACATGGCCTGTCCGTGCCGTCTGGCTTCGGGAAACCGGGAGCTGGACAGGGATATCTTCTGTCCCTGCGAATACCGCGAGCCCGATGTGGCCGAATTTGGGGCCTGTTACTGCGGCCTGTATGTGAGCGAGGACTGGAACGCGGGCCGCATTCCGCACGAAACAGTGCCCGAACGCCGCGATCCGGAAAAACTGCTGGCGGCCCTCATGGCCGGAGACGACGAGTCTTAGGGTCTGAGGACGCTTGTGCCGCATCCCGGAGCGCCGCCCCAGGGGGAATCCGGGCGCGGCATTTTTGTTTTCCGGGATTTCCGCCGCCGTGCACGGATTCACTTTGCCCGGCGTCCCTGAAAATTTGCGGGAATTCCGCACGGCGCGCGGGCGCTTTCCGCATCAAACCAATCATAACCTCAACGGAACCCTCGGCATGACCAAAATAGTGACCCGCTTTCCTCCCAGCCCCACGGGCTACCTGCATATCGGCGGCGCGCGCACCGCGCTTTTCAACTATCTGTATGCGCGCCAGAATGGCGGCACCTTCGTGCTGCGTATCGAGGACACGGACCAGGCCCGCTCCACCCAGGACATGACCGACGCCATCCTCGACGCCATGGCCTGGCTCGGTCTGGACTTCGACGAAGGCCCTTTCTTTCAGAGCCAGCGCGGCGAACTGTACAACAGCTATGTGGACAGACTGCTGGAAACGGGCAAGGCCTATTACTGTTCCTGCTCCGCCGACGAGGTCGAAGCCATGCGCGAAAAAGCAAGGGCCGAGGGCCGCAAGCCCAAGTACGACGGCTCATGCCGCGAGCGGGGGCTGGGGCCGGGGCCGGGCCGCGTGGTTCGCTTCAAGACGCCCCTTGCGGGCAAGGTCGTCTTCGACGACATCATAAAAGGACCCATCGCCTGGGACGTGCGGGAAATGGACGATTTCGTCATCCGCCGCGCCGACGGCTCGTCCATCTATCACATGGCCGTGGTCGTGGATGACGCCCTCATGGGCGTGACCCACGTCATTCGCGGAGATGACCACCAGAACAACACGCCGAAGCAAATTCTCCTGTACGAAGCTCTGGGATTTCCCCTGCCCCGGTTCGGGCACGTGCCCATGATTCTCGGCCCGGACAAGAAGAAGATGAGCAAGCGCCACGGGGCGACATCCGTCATGGTTTACAAGGAACAGGGCTATCTGCCCGAGGCCATGCTCAGCTACCTGTCGCGCCTGGGCTGGTCCCACGGCGACGACGAGCTGTTCACCATGCGGGAACTGCTGGAAAAATTCTCCCTGGAGGGTCTGGGCAAGTCGGCATCGGTATTCGATGTGGACAAGCTGAACTGGACCAACAGCCATTTCATCAAAACCGCAGATGTGCCCCGTCTGGCCGGGCTGCTGGAGGAAATTGTCCGCTCTTCCACGGAATTTACGCCGGAAAGAAGCTATCTGGAGGCCATTGTGCCCCTGTATCAGACCAGGGCCAAGACGCTTAAGGAGATGGCCGAGCAGGCGGCCTTTTTCTTTTACGATGCGCAGGCTCTGCCCTACGACGTGGCGGCCGTGGAGAAATTCCTCACACCCGAGGCGCGGGAGCATCTCGCCGCTCTGGCCCGGCGCATGGAGGCCCTTGCCGTTTTCGATCAGAAGAATCTGGAGGACATGGCCAGCGCCTATCTGGAAGAGACGGGCCTCAAGTTCAAGGCCCTGGCCCAGCCCATCCGCGTGGCCATCACCGGCGGCACCACCAGCCCCGGACTTTTCGAGACCATGCATGTGCTGGGGCGGGAACGCACCCTGGCCCGCTTTGCGCGGGCCGCGGAGCTGTAACCGCGTCGTGCCCCTGAACGGCGGGCGCAGCTTTTTCGAATCCGGTCGATAATTTCAGGGAGGCTTCTCCATGCTCTATCTGCAGAAAGGCAATTTCCAGAAACTCGTGCGCTGGGTCGGCGGATCGTGGATGACGGCCAATCAGGCAACGGCTCTGGGCATCGCGTGCATTGTTCTTGTTTCGGCGTCCTTCTATCTGGGGCTCACCTTTGCAAGCTGCCGCTGGCTCCTTGCGCTGACGCCCGTTTTTCTGGTGCTGCGCATGATCATGAATACCTTGGACGGCATGCTGGCCCGCGAATACCAGACTGGCAGCGTGGCCGGGGAACTTTTCAACGAAGGGCTGGACATTGTCGGCGACACCGTCTGCTACGGCGTGCTGCTTTTCGTGCCCGGCATTCCGCAACTGCCTCTGATTCTGTTTCTGCTTTTGACCTGGATGGCCGAATACTTCGGAGTGCTCGGCAAGAGCTTTCCGGGAGGCGTGCGCCGCCATGAAACCTTTTTCGGCGGTAAGCCGGACCGGGCCATCTGGATGGGGCTCATGGCCCTGCTGCTCTTCTTTTTTCCGAGGCTTACTCCCTACACGGGAGCCTATCTGCTTCTGGCCTCGTGCTTCGTCTTTCTGACCAGCGTGGTCAGAATCCGCAAAATTCTGCAGGCGGCCGCAGGCAAGGAGTATCAGTCCTACACCTGGATCGGGAGATGACATGAAGGCGCTGCATATGGCCTTTCTGCTTCTGCTGGTCGGGACCTCGTTCGTGCTGCTCGAACGCCGGGGCGAGACGGGCATGCTGTTCGTCATGGCCGCCATGGTCGGGCTGCTCGGATTTTTTTCCCTGGCCTGGCGCTGGATGGAGCGCAAGCAGATGGCTCTGGCCACGGAAATCCGCGACCGGACCATCACCTGGTGGTGGATGATCGCCATTTTCATGCTGGCCCTGTCCACGCACCGCATGGTTTCCTTTGCCTTTCTGGGCTTTCTCTGCTTCGCCTCCCTGCGCGAGTACTATTCCATGCTGCCCATGGAGGAGACACTGGATGTCCGCCTTTTGTCCTTCAGGGACAGGGCTTCCATTTTCGCCAGCTATCTGGCCATCCCGGTCATCATTTTCGTGGCCTACATCCAGTGGTACGAGCTGTTCATCATTCTGGTGCCGGTCTATGTCTTCCTGCTCACGCCCATCGTGTTCGTATTGCAGAACCGGACCACCGGCAGTCTCAAATCTCTGGGCATCGTTGCCCTGGGCTTCATGTTTTTCGTCCACAATCTGGGACACTGCCTGTTTATGATCAACATGGGCGCCATTGTGCTCATGTACTGCTTCGCCTTGACCGAAGCCCGGGATCTGCTTTCCTTCTGGATCGGCAAAGGTCTGGCCGCCCGCGTGCGGACAATGCCGGAGGGCTTTCTCCGCCGCGCTCTGGAGTTGCGGGTCGCGCCGGACATAAGCCCCAAGAAGACCTGGGCCGCGGGCCTTCTGGCCGCCGTTCTGGTGGCGGTCCTGTCCCTTGTCTTCACGCCGCTCATGCCTTCCTTCCCGGACGGGGAAATGTCCTACGCTTACTGCGCCTTCGTGGGGCTGATGATCGGCGTGCTCGGGCTGTTCGGCGACCTGGTTTTCTCCATGATCAAGCGCGACATCGGCGTGAAGGATTCCGGTGCGTCCCTGCCCGGCCACGGAGGCGTCATCGACCGCGTGGACAGTCTGGTCTTCACTATCCCCATCGTCTTTCATCTTATCCGCTGGAAGTATTTCTGACATGCTCCGCGTGCTGCTCCACGCCGCGAGCAGGGTTTTTCTCACCCTGGCCTTCGGCTTCGCTCCGGCCCGGCCTCTGGAGGACGCGCAGTGCATTGTGGCCGCCAACCACAACACCCATCTCGACACGCTGGCGCTCTGCCGCCTTTTTCCGCTGCGCCGCGTCAATTCGGTCAAGGTGGTCGCGGCGCGGGATTACTTCGATCATGGGATCGGCGGATTTTTCGGCCGCATGGCCTTCAATCTCATCCTGCTCGACCGCCAGGGTTCCAGAACATCCCTTGAACCCGTGGAGGAGGCTCTGCGGCAGGGCTTTTCCGTCATCCTTTTTCCCGAAGGCACGCGGGGCGAGCCCGGCGTGATGCGGCCCTTCAAGAGCGGTATCGGCAAACTGGCCCTCGATTTTCCGGAACTGCCGGTTTATCCCGTCTGCCTGCACGGCATCGAAAAAACGCTGCCCAAGGGAGGGCGGCTGCCGGTTCCGTTCACCATCAGGACCGAGGTGCTTCCTCCTGTCTTCGGAAAGGATTTCCTTCATGCCGGACAGCAGGGCCGAAAGCTCCTGACGGCCCGCCTCGAGGAGCATATCCGCGCGGCGGGAGCTAGGTTCAGTCCTCATTAATTGAGATAGAATATGAGGGAGGCTGCGAGGCATAGAGCTGAAAAGAAAGTATGTGCGCAGCGGTCATAACGCATGGCTATTCTACGCCAGTCTTTGATTCTGC
>JAUMXF010000073.1 GCA_030529235.1 Pseudomonadota bacterium | reverse complement strand
CCTCGAACGCAAGGCCATCTGAGCATAGCCATGAACGACCCTATCATAGACGTCCGCCAGATCGAAAAACGCTTCCATATCCCGGAGCCGCTGCTGGCGCTGAATCAGGTTTCCTGCGCGGTCTCGCCGGGCGAGGTGGTTGTCATCATCGGCCCGTCGGGCTCCGGAAAGTCCACCTTTCTGCGCTGCCTGAACCGTCTGGAATACGCCGACGCGGGACAGATCGTCATCGACGGCGTGGACATCCTCGACCCCGGATGCGACATCAACGCCATCCGCGCCGAAGTGGGCATGGTCTTTCAGTCCTTCAACCTCTTTCCGCACAAGACCGTGCTGGACAATCTGACCATGGCCCAGATGACCGTGCGCGGCAGATCCCGGCGCGAAGCCGAGGCCAAAGGCATGGCCCTGCTCAAGAAAGTGGGCATCGCCGACAAATTCGCTTCCCGGCCGGACCAGCTCTCCGGCGGGCAGCAGCAGCGTGTGGCCATCGCCCGTTCCCTGGCCATGGACCCGAAGATCATGCTCTTTGACGAACCCACGTCGGCCCTGGATCCGGAGATGGTGGGCGAGGTGCTGGACGTCATGAAAACCCTGGCCCGCGAGGGCATGACCATGGTCGTGGTCACCCACGAAATGGGATTCGCCCGTGAGGTGGCGGACCGGGTGCTGTTCATGGACAAGGGCCGGATTCTGGAGGAGGGCACTCCCAACCACTTTTTCACCGCCCCCGCCCACGAGCGGACCAAAGAGTTTCTGAGCCAGATTCTTTAGAGCATTTACCAACTGAAAATGTCCGCTTCAGGGCCGGCAAGGCCCACAGCCCGCATTTTGTGGCAAGGATTTACGGGCAAATCCTTGCAGAACGGTCAGCTCATTTTATCCGTGAACTCCCCAAACCCGCCCGCATCGGAGCCATCATGAGCAAGGCACTGCAAAACCAACTCTCCAAAAGCCTCAGGGAACAGGGCGACATGGCCCGGGACATGGCCATGGCCGAACTGAAGGATCTGAAAAAGGATCTGCAGGAACTGGAAAAAACGCTTACGGCCAAAAAAGCGCCGGATCAGGGGCTGCTCATGGATATTTCCCACGGCGCGTTCGAGCTTTTCCGCACCGCATCCATAGTGCTGGAAACGGAAAACCTGCAGAATCTGCTGCTTGGCGCGGCGGAAGAGGGAAGGGATCTGGAATACCTGGAGAAAAAAGGAGCCATGCTGCTGACCAAACCCGAAGGCTGGCACTGGTTCTCTCCCAAGGGCGAAATGTTTTTCCTGGCCGCGCCCGGAGAAACCCGTCTGGCCGCGCAAAAGCTGCAGGACCGCCTGACCCGCAAAACGCCCGCGAAACCGACTGCACCCAAAGCTTCCCCGGAAGAATGAGGTAACGTCCCGCAAAAAAGAATCTCAATCCCGCCCCCTTGCGCGGGATTTTTTATGCCGCTTTTTTGACCTGCCTCAAAGCGCCCCTCCCGCCGTGGCCGTAGACAGGCATCGAACCACAGGAGGAATCATCATGAAGCGCAAAATCATCGAGATCGATGAAGAAAAGTGCACCGGCTGCGGGCTGTGCATTCCCGGCTGCGCCGAAGGCGCGCTGGCTATCGTGGACGGCAAGGCGAAAATCGTGCGGGATATGTTCTGTGACGGCCTGGGGGCCTGCCTCGGCCATTGTCCGGAAGGGGCTCTGCGCATCATCGAGCGTGAAGCCGAAGAGTTCGACGAGGAAGCCGCCCTGGAGCATGTCCGCAAGACCAGAAACACGGAGGATGCTCCGGCGAAACCGGCCGGATGCCCGTCCGCCGCCATATTGCGGATGGCCCCCGCTCCCCTTGCGGCCGCGCCCGGAGAAACCGGCTCGGCGCTGTCCCACTGGCCGATCAAAATCCGCCTCGTGCCGCCGCACGCTCCCTTTCTGGACAACGCGGACCTGATCATCGCCGGAGACTGCTGCCCTGCCGCGAGCCCGGACTTCCATTCCAGATTTCTGGACGGCCGGGTGCTCATGCTCGGCTGTCCCAAGTTCGACAATGCCGAAGAGTACGTGGAACGCTTGGCCCAGATTTTCGCCCAGGCCCGCATCAGATCCATTACGGTGCTGGAAATGGAAGTGCCCTGCTGCTCGGGCATGTCCCGCATCGTGGCTCGGGCTCTGGACAGAAGCGGCAAGGACATTCCCTGCACGCGGCGCATTCTGGGCAGAGACGGGCGCAGCGTGGAGGAGAAGATGCCCCTCTCCGTCCTGCCGGGCCTGGCATCCCCAGGGCTGGCTCACTTCCACGGCGGGAAGATGTAGCCCCTTTCCGGGAACCATCCCGGCCGGACAGCGGATTTATCATTTAGAGCAGTTGGCAATCGGGATGCCGGCAAAGCCCGCCTGCCCGCATTTCATGGCGGGGAGCCGCGGACAAATCCTTGGGGAACAGTTGCCTCATTTCGTCCGTGGGCTGTTCTGTGACCGGCCGCCCTGTTCGAACAGCATGGTCTTCACATCGGCGAGCCTGCTCCATCCGGTGCTCCTGTCTCCGCCGCGAGGATGCACGAGGGGCGCGTAGCCCAGATTGGCCGCCTGCCGCTCTCTGGCCTCATGTCCCGAGACAGGACGGATCTGGCCGTTCAAATCCACCTCCCCCCAGAACACTGCTCCCTCGGGCAGGGGGCGGTCGTACAGGGACGAGAGAATGGCGGCCACAATGCCCAGATCCAGACCCGGATCCTTCATGCGCAGTCCCCCGCCCACCTTGGCGTACACGTCCATCTGACCCAGATTGATCTGCAGCCGCTTCTCCATGACCGCGATCAGCAGATGCAGGCGGTTGGCGTCAAAACCCAGGGCCGTGCGCCGGGGAAACGCCAGAAAGGTGCGCGTGACCAGAGCCTGAACTTCCACCACGAATGGACGCTGGGATTCCATGGACATGACCAGCGCGGTGCCCGAAAGGGCCGTATCCCGCGCCTGCAAAAAAAACGTGGACGGATCCTCGATGATCCGCATGCCCCGCTCTTTCATCTCGAACAGCAGGATTTCGTTGGACGGGCCGAAGCGGTTCTTGACCACGCGCAGAATGCGGAACAGATGCTCCTTGTCGCCTTCCAGGTAGAGCACCGTGTCCACCATGTGTTCCAGAAGCTTCGGGCCGGCGATCTGGCCGTCTTTGGTCACATGCCCCACCAGAATGACCGTCACCCCCGTCTGCTTGGCCCGCTCCACCAGTGCCGTGGCCACGGCACGTACCTGAGAGACGGAACCGGGCAGCCCCTCGGTCCGGCCCGAAATCATGGTCTGCACCGAATCCACCACAATCAGCGCCGGGCGAGCCTCCATGCAGGCCAGTATGTCTTCCGCCTGGTTGGTGGCCATGGCCGTCACGCCGCCGGAGAGCATCCCCAGACGCTCGGCCCGGCCGCGAATCTGGGACAGGGATTCCTCACCGGACACATAGATCACGGACCGGCCGGAGCCTTCCATGGACGCAGCCACCTGCAACAGCAGCGTGGACTTGCCGATGCCCGGCTCGCCACCCAGTAAAATCACTCCGCCCGGCACGAAACCGTCGCCCAGTACTCCGTCCAGGCCGGAAAGCCCGGAACTGACGCGCCCTTCGGGCCCGAACTCGACACTGCGCAGATCCACGGGACGGTTCGATACCCCGCCCTGCGGGACAGGATCGGCGGCGGCAGCCTCCAGAGTGTTCCAGGCCAGACATTTGGAGCACTGCCCCTGCCAACGCGGGGCTGTGGCCCCGCAGGCCGAGCAGACATAGACGGACTTGATTTTCATGTTCGCATCCCGTTTCTTTCCGAATGAAAAACTTCAGCAGTGCGGACACGCCGGGAAAAGACGCCCCGGCCGGAGAGATATGCGCCTTCCATCCGGAGCCTCCAGAGCGCAAAACATATCCGGCGGAACCGGAAGACCTCCCTTCGGAGAAAATTCCAGACAAAAAAAGGCAGGTATCCCCGCCTTCCGACAACATGCCCCCGAACCAATCGTTACGGAGCGCTGGACTGTATCACTTCCAGTCCGAATTCCTCCACGGAATCGGGAGTTCCGAAAAAAACCACCATGAAGGGCACCGAAGCGCCGGGCTGCACGTTGGTGTTGTGAGCGAGGATGCCGACCTTGGCCGAGAGCTCCTCCTCGATGTTTTTGCGGGCGGAAACCTGAAGCTGGTACAAAGTGACCACATTGCCGCACGTAAATTCCTGCGAGGTCACGGCTCCGCCCTGCCGATCGTAGAGAGTGGCCTTGAGCCGGATCAGCTCTCTGGGCTCAGGAAAGTTGTTCACGGCCTTGCCTTCGATGATGAACAGCTGGCCTTCCTTCTCGTTGGGCACAAAATACTGGCGCACGTTTTCCAGAGCGATCTGGGCCGCGCCCTCCACGGCTCCGGCCTCGGGACGGGCGGGCGGCTCCGCGCCCCGGCTTGGCAGCCCGAGCAGCTCGGGTTTCAGAAAATACACTCCGGCCAGAAGCGCGCACAGAATCGCCAGCAGGACCAGCAGCACAAAAAGGGGCGCCCTGGATTTGGGCTTCGCGGCGGTCTCGCCGCTGTCCTGACCCAGCAAGGGCGGCTGAAACGCACCCTGCAAATCCGCGATCATCTCTTCCTTGCCGGCCTTGTCTTCCTGGCCCGCGGCAGCGGCCTGCCGTTCCCGTGCCTTGGAGAGCAGACGCTCCAGTTCCAGTTCCTCGCCTTCGGCGGAATCCGGAGCCGAAGGAGCATGCGACTCCGGCACGGGGACCGGATCATCCAGAAGAATATCCGCGGAAGACATGGGCCGGAAGGCGGTGAACACATGCTGACATCGCTTGCAGCGGACCTTGGTCCCGCCGTGGTCCAGCTTGTCTTCATCCAGATCGTATTTTGTGCTGCATTCGGGGCATTGGACGAGCATAAATGTCCTCGAGTTCGCAATCGTAATTTTCAGGCTCTCAGGCCTTGAGGAAACCGCAGGTCGTAGATACCGTCTAGTTCCCTGTATTGTTCGGCATAGTCAAGCCCGTAGCCGACGATATATCCCTCTTCCAGAGGAAAACCCGAAAAGTGCACGGCGACATCCACCTCGCGGCGCTCGGCCTTGTCGATCATGGCCGCGACCCTGACGGAACGGGGATGGCGCGCTTCCAGCACTTTCAGCAGAAACTGGATGGAGTGGCCCGTGTCCACGACATCTTCCACCACCAGCACATGCTTGTCCCTGATATCGACTTCCAGATCCTTGGAGAAGACCATCCGCGACCGGGAAGTCTGGTCCGCATAGCTGGACAAACGGACAAAATCCACGACGGGATGGATGCTGAGAGCCCGCATCAGATCGGCGAAGAAGACATAGGCCCCTTTCAGAACACAGACGCAGACCAGCGGTTCGTCCCCGTAATACGCGGAAATCTCCCGGCCCAGTTCGCGGACCCGGGTCTCGATCCGTTCCCGGTCGAAAAGCTGCACGAATTCCATTTTTTCCTCCGCCGCCTACAGTTCAATCATCATGGCGACTTCATCACACTCCGGAAACTGGGGACACTTGAGGCAGTCAGCCCAGACCTTCTGCGGCAGCACGTCCTTGGAGACCTCGGAAAAACCCAGCTTCCGGAAAAACTGGACCTGATAGGTCAAGGCGAACACCTTGTAAATACCGAAGGTCAGGGCGTCGCTGACGCAGAACTCCACCAGTTTCCGGCCAAGGCCACGGCCCTGGATGTCTTCGGCCACCACCAGAGAACGCACCTCGGCCAGTTCCTCCCAGGTGATGGTCAAAGCGCAGCACCCGGCCACCCGGCCGGTTTCCGGCTCCTCGGCCACCACAAAGTCCCGCAGATGGGAGTACAGTTCGTTGAAGGAACGCGGCAGCAGCAGCCGTTTGCCCGCGCAGTCCATGAGCAGGCGGTGGATGGATTTGACATCGGCGATGGCCGCCTTGCGCAGGATGTATTTCTCCATGTTCTCCTCTTTACCGCCACACGGCGGGCCACACTGCACGGCGGCCCATGTCCCGCCGCTTCCGCCGGACTTCCGGAAACCCGTGCGGGCGAAAAATCCCACCCTACTCCCCGGCCACTTCCCGGCACAGCCGGGTGGCCACACGCACGGCGGCCACGGCGTCGTCAGCGTATCCGTGGGCGCCGATAAGGTCCGCATAGGCCTGACTGACCACCGCCCCGCCGATCATGACGCGGCAGGTCAGCCCCCGCTCCCGCACCAGGCGCACCGTGTCCTCCATGCGGACCATGGTCGTGGTCATGAGAGCCGACAGGCCGATGACCGCAGCGTTTTTCTCCTCGGCCGTGCGGACAATGTCCTCGGCCCGCACGTCCTTGCCCAGATCGACGACCACATAGCCGAAGTTCCTGAGCATGAGGCAGACGATGTTCTTGCCGATGTCGTGAATGTCCCCCTCCACCGTGGCCATGACGATGGTGGCCTTGGCATCCTGCCCCTCGCGCACCAGCAGATGCCGGATGGAGTCGAATCCGGTCTGCATGGTCTCGGCGCAGAGCAGAAGCTGGGGCAGAAAATATTCCTTGCGCTCGTACTTTTCCCCGACCGTGGCGATGGCCGGGATCATCTCTCCGTCCACCAGAGCGAAGGGATCGTCCCCGGCGGCGATGCGCTCGGCCAGAAGATCCGCGATGCGGTCTTTCTGCCCCCTGACCACGGCCAGGGCCACGGCGCTGCCCTCCTCCGCACCGGATGCGGCCGGAGCGGCCGGGACGGGAGCGGAACCGGGCGTCCACCCCGAATAGGAATCGATGAAATTCCGGGCCTGAGGGTCCCGTCCCAGAAGCAGTTCCGCCGCGGCCAGGGTTTCCCGCAGCCGGACGGTATTGGGGTTGGCGATGAAGGAGGCCATGCCCGCGCCCACGGCCATGCCGAGAAAGGTGGAGTTGACCAGGTCCCTGGCGGGCAGGCCGAAAGAAATATTGGACAGTCCCATGGTGGCGGCCAGCCCCCAGCGCTCCCGGCAGTGACGGATGACCTCCAGGCAGGCAGTCGCCGCTTCGGGCTTGGAAGAAACGGTCAGGGCCAAGGCGTCCACCAGAATCAGGCTTCTGGGAATACGCAAGGCCTCGGCCCTGAGCAGCAGCTCCTCGATGATGGCCAGCCGTTCGGCGGCGGTCACGGGCAGCTTGCGCCCCTTGATGGGCAGCAGGATGAACGGCGCTCCGTAATCCCGGCACAGGGGGCCGAGCACTTCCATGCGGTCCGCCTCGCCGCTGATGGAATTGACCAGGGGCGACGCCGGATAGACGTCAAGCCCCGCGCGCATGGCTTCCGGATTACTCGTGTCCAGACACAGGGGGATGGACAGGGCGCTGGTCAGGGCGGTCACGGCCAGGGGCAGCATGCGGGTTTCGTCCACCATGGGCGCGCCCACGTTGACATCCAGCACGGCCGCTCCCTGAGCCGCCTGCTCCTCGGCCAGAGCCAGAACGCGGCGGGTCTCCAGGCGCTGCAGTTCCGCCGTCAGGTCGGCCTTGCCCGTGGGATTGATGCGTTCCCCGATGATCCGGCAGGGGCGGTCGAAGCCGAATTCCACAGCCTCGGAGCGGGACGAAACCACCAGGCAGGGACGGTTTCCGCGTTCGGGGCGCGGCGTGAACTTCCCCTCGCACAGCGCGGCCAGGACCCGGATATGGTCCGGCGTGGTGCCGCAACATCCGCCCAGGCAGCGCACACCTTCGGCCGCCAGAACCGACACCGCTTCGGCAAAGGGCTCGGGTTGCAGGCGGAACACGGTGCGGCCGTCCACCAGTTCGGGCAGGCCGGCGTTGGGCTGGATCAGAACGGGCAGGTCCGAAACTTTGAGCATGGCCCTGGCCATCTGGACAAGCTGCTCCGGCCCGGCGCTGCAGTTGGAGCCGATGAAATCCACGCCCATATTGCCCATGGTCAGGGCGAAGACTTCCGGAGTGGTGCCGGTCAGGCTGACCCCGTCCTCGAAAGTCATGCTCACGCCCACAGGCAGGTCGCACGCTTCCCGGGCCGCCACGACCACAGCCCTGGCCTCGGCCAGATCGCCAGGCCGCGAATCTGCTCCTTGAAGACCTCCACCAGACCACGAAAACTGATGTCTCCCAGCGGATGGACCATCTTGCCGGTGGGGCCCACACTGCCGGCCACGAACACCCCGTCACCCACGGCGCGGCGGGCCGTGCGGGCCATGAGTTCGTTGACGGCGAACACGTCCAGACCGGCGGGCAGTTTGTAGCGGGTGGCTCCGAATGTGTTGGTGGTCACCACTCCGGACCCGGAACGGGCGTATCCGGCATGGATGTCCGCAATGATTTCCGGATGCGCCATGCCGAATTCCTCCGGTGACTGCCCTGGCGCAAGCCCCCGCCGCTGGAGCAGGCTGCCCATGCCTCCGTCGAAAATCAGAATGCCGTCCGCCGCCAGCGCGGCCCGAAAACCGTTCATCCCCAAACTCCGTGACAAACTGTCCGGGCCGCCCGCCAGCCCAAGATAGACAACGGGCCCTACTTAAAATCATTGAAAAGGACAAATAAAAACTCTATGGGCAAAGATTCCTGAACGGAGAACGCTCTCCCGCATCGCTACCCACACGGAACAATGACCACATCCACCGCTCCCGCCGACATAAACGCCTCCCGGTCTCCCGGGGAAGAGTTCGACCAGCCCGTCTCCGTGGACGAGGAAGACTTCATGGATCTGGAAGACGGAGAGGACGAGCCGGACTTCATATCTCTGGAAGATGGAGATGGCGGGCGGAATTCCGAATCCACCGGCTCGCAGATCGCTCCGCTCACTCTGGCCCCTCCGGCGCGGCGGGAGACGGGCAGTCTCGATCCGCTGCAGATTTATCTTCAGGAAATAAAAAAATTCCGCGCCCTGGAGCCCGATGAGGAATTCAGCCTGGCCCGCCGCTACCGCGACGAAAAGGAAGACGCCGCGGCCTTCACCCTGATCACCTCAAATCTGCGGCTGGTGGTCAAGATCGCCATGGATTTCCAGCGCCGCTGGATGAAAAACGTGCTGGACCTGATTCAGGAAGGCAACGTGGGGCTCATGAAGGCCGTACAGAAATTCGACCCGGACAAGGGCATCAAGTTTTCCTACTACGCCTCGTTCTGGATCAAGGCCTACATCCTCAAATTCATCATGGACAACTGGCGCATGGTCAAGATCGGGACCACCCAGGCCCAGCGCAAGCTGTTCTACAACCTGGGCAAGGAGCGCCAGCGGCTGCAGGCCCAGGGTTACAATCCGGACACGTCCACCCTGTCCCGGAACCTGCACGTCTCCGAAAACGATATCATTGAGATGGGCCAGCGTCTGGGCCAGCACGACATGTCCCTGGACATGCAGGTGGGCTCCTCCGACTCCGGCTTCACCCCCATGGACTTCATCCCGGCCCTGGAACCGGGCATCGAGGCGCAGATGGCCTCGGACGAAATCCACGGTCTTTTACACGACAACATCGCCGCCATCCGGGACGAACTGAACGAAAAGGAACTGGACATCCTCGAGGAGCGCCTGCTGGCGGACAGCCCCGTGACCCTGCGCGAGATCGGCGATAAGTACGGCATCACCAGGGAGCGGGTGCGCCAGATCGAGGCCCGTCTGCTGCAGAAGATCAGGGAACGGATGTCCACCACCATCCGGGATTTTTCCCAGGAATGGATCGAACATGAAGAATGAGGCCCCACGCCGTGCCGGGCGGGAAAATCCACCGGATTGCGCGGTTCCGCAAACACGGACGCGCCGGAAAGACCATTTCATGAGCAGAATCATTTGTCTTTTCCTGCTGGCGGGCCTGTGCGCCTGCGCCGGACGCCCCGCTCCGCAGCATTTCGAGGGCGTGCCCATCGAGCCCCCTGTTTCCGACACGCCGGACGCCCAGGCCATCTATTCCTACCTGGCCTCCTGGGCGTACGCGCGCGATCAGAAGCCCGAAGCAGCGGCCCAGGCCATGGAGAAAGCCATTTCCCTCGCGCCGTCCCCGGAACTCTACGCCGAACTCGGGCATCTGTACTGGAGAAATTCCCGCTTCCCGGACGCCATCCGCGTTCTCAGGCAGGGGCTGAACGCCTATCCCGACTCGCATTCCCTGCTGGGTCTTCTGGCCAAGACTTACGCCGCCCAGAAGCGGTTCGACGACGCGGTGCTGACCCTGGACGAATACCTGGCCGGGAATCCGCGCGTGCCGCAGCGTCTGGACATCCTGCACGAAGCCGCCGCGTACCGCATGGAACAGCGCCGCTTCGACGACGCGGCGGACCGGCTGTCGGCCATCCCCAAAGACCAGGCCACAGCCGTCACCCATTTCCTGCTGGGCAAGGCCCTGGCCGGGCTGGGCCTGCTGGACCGGGCCGTCGCCCACCTCCGCCGGGCGGTGACCGCCGAACCCGGATATTTCGACGCCTGGGTGGAGCTGGGCCTCACCCACGAGGCGCGGAAAAACTACATTGAGGCCGAGCGCGCTTTTTCGCATCTGCTCGAATCCGGAAGCGACAATCCTCAGATCGTGCTCAAGGTGGCCGACATCAATCTGAAGCTGAACGATCCGGACCGGGCTCTGGCCGTGGTCCGCCAGTATCCCGAGGATCTGGATCTGATTCTGGAGGCGGCCGGCCTGTTCATCTCCCAGGGTTTTCCGGAGCACGCGGCGCAGATTCTGGAGCCTCTGGCCAGCCAGGACCCCATTCCCGCCGACGCGCTGTTCCAGCTGGCCCTGCTGGAGTACGAAGGCCGCGAGAATCCGGCCAAGGCTCTGGCCTATCTGGAAGCCATTCCCGCCACACACCCGCACTACGAACGCGGCCTTCTCTTCCGTGTCCATCTGCTGTTTCAGACCGGCCGAGAACAGGACGCCCGGACGCTGTGCCGCGAAGCCATCGGAAAATTTCCCGGCCAGCCGGATTTTCCCCTGCTTCTGGCCGAGCTGGACGAGCGGGCCGGGGACACACAGGCCGCTCTGGAGACTCTGCTCAAGGCCGCCGGTACCTGGCCAAAAGACACGGCTGTCCTGTACCGTCTGGGTCTGCTCCATGACCGCATGGGACATCGGGATCTGGCCTTCGCGGTGATGGAAAAAGTCATCATGGCCGACCCCGAGCACGCCGACGCCCTCAATTTTCTGGGCTATACCCTGGCCGACGAGGGCCGGGATCTGGAACGGGCGGAGACGCTCATCGAAAACGCCCTGCGGATCAAACCCGATAACGGCTATTACATCGACTCCCTGGCTTGGGTGTACTTCCGCCAGGGAGAAATCCGCCGGGCCTGGCAGGAGATCAGACGGGCCGTGCGCTTTGTGGAAACGGACCCGGTCATCTGGGAGCATTACGGCGATATTGCCGCCGCCCTCGGCCTGCCCGGAGAAGCGCACAAGGGCTACTCCAGGGCCCTGAATCTGGAAGGCGACAACGCCCCGGGCGTCCGCACCAAACTGGACGGACTGGACAAAAAATGAACCGCCCGAACACGCCAAAAGCCTCCCTGCCGTTGCGCTGTGCCGGAGCCATGGTCTGCCCTGACCGCCTGTCCGCAAAATTTTCCGCCATCTTCCGCAAGACCCGGACCCGGCCCTGGGCCGCCGTTTCGCTTCTTGCCATGCTGCTTCTGGCCGGATGCGCCACTCAGGCTCCCATGCGGGATTTCGCCGATGTGGCCGCCGTCTGGACCAATCTGCACCCTGAAAACGCCACGGGACAGCCCCTGACCGCCAGATTCTCTCTGCAGGTGGAAACCAGCGAGCGAACCGGCAGGCTGATGGGACAGATATGGGGCCTTACCTCGTCCCTCATCCGGCTGGATCTGGCTTCCGGCGCGGGTTCTTCCGTAGCCATGATCCGGGAATCGCCCGACCTGTGGGTGGCCTATCTGCCCTCGGAGAACAAGGCTTACCGCCATGCGCGGGCCAGGGCCGGGCTGGAGCTCTTCAACATTCCCGTGCCCTTCGACGCCAGAGAGATCAGCGCGCTCCTCACCGGCGACCTAGCTCCCATTCTCGGCGGCGGGTACGCCTCGGTTCAGGAACTGCCCCAAGGCCGTTTCCGTTTCGTTTTCCGCGGCGGCATGGCGCTTTTCGCGGAGGCCGGAGCCGGGACAGACCCGCTGACCATCCGCGGCCGGGACGGCTGGGTCCTCACCTGCGAGCAGCCCTACGTCCTGGAACAGTTCCCGGACAGGCGGCTTTACCGCAAATACACGTTCACATCCGCCAGGGACGGCAGAGCCGTGCTCCGGGTCAAATCCCTGGAACCGGCCGCATGGCGCGCCGAAGAACTGATCCTAGATCTGCCTCCTGGAACGCAATGGATCGAAGTGACTTCTTCCCATCATCAGTAAGATACCGGAGGGCCAATGCTCAAAGATATGCTTCGGGCCGCGAGAAGCGGCTTCATCGTCCTTTTTGAAGAATCCCGGTGGGCGTTCACCAGCGCCTGCCGCAGGTGGGAAATCCGGCAGCTCGAAAAGCGTCTGAACGAGGAATGCCGGAATCTGGGCAGAAGCTATGCCGACGCCCTCGCCGAAGGCCGGACATTCGACCCGCAGATCGACGACAACGACCTCTTGCTGAAGCAGATTGAATTCCTGAAAGAGGAAATCAGCTATCTGGAAGAGGAAC
>JAUMXF010000072.1 GCA_030529235.1 Pseudomonadota bacterium | reverse complement strand
GATTGACCGTGAAAGGCATCTCCAAAGTCGAGCAGTTCGACATCTCTCTGGCCCGGGAGTTCGGCTACCGCGTCAAACTCCTGGCCCAGGTCCGCGAAGAATCCGGCATGCTGCACGCGGGCGTCTATCCGGCCCTTTTGCGCCGGGATCACATCCTGGCCAATGTGGAAGGCCCTTTCAACGCCGTATTGCTGGAAGGAAACGCCGTGGGCCCGATCATGCTTTACGGTCAGGGAGCGGGAGACCTGCCCACGGGCAGCGCCGTGCTGGCGGACATTCTGGCCCTGGCCCGGAGCAGCTGCTCGCCCAACAATACCGGTTTTCTCGAATCCCCGCTGCCTCCGGCCCGGATTCTCGCTCCGGAGCAGGCCGTGTTCGAGCACTACTTCCGCTTCACCGTGCTGGACCGGCCCGGCGTCATGGCCGCCATCGCCGGGGTCATGGGAGAGCACGGCATCAGCATCGCCCAGGTAGTGCAGCGGCAATACTCGCCCGACGCGGGCATACCCATTGTCTTTCTCAGCCACCGCACCTCCATGCGCAATGTCGCGGCGGCTCTGGAGGCCATCGGAAAATTCGATTTCGTGCTGGCTTCACCCGTGCACTACAGGATCATCTGATGTCCAAAATACTCTTTCTTGTGGGCGACGGCATGGGGGGCTGGCCTCTGGAAAGTCTGGGCGGCCGAACCACTCTGCGGGCCGCGCATACGCCCGCCATGGACTTTCTGGCGGCCAGGTCCCGGTGCGGCCTGTGCCGGACCGTGCCCGAGGGCATGCCTCCGGGCTCGGACGTGGCCAACATGGCGCTTTTAAGCTACGATCCGGCGGTCCACCACACCGGCCGGGGGCCCATCGAGGCCGCCGCCCAGGGCCTTGATCTGGACCCGGACGATCTGGTCTGGCGTATGAATCTGGTGTCCGTGTCGGAATGGTCGCCGGAGGGCGTCATGCGGGACTATTCCTCGGGGCACATCTCCACGGCCGACGCCGCGCCCTTGCTGGAAAAACTCGCGGAACTGGCCCGCGGCAGCGACTTTCTGCCCGTGACAGGCATCCAGTACCGGCATCTGCTCATCCAGAAAAACGGAGCCAGAACTCCTGCGGCCCGGCTGGCCGTAAACCCTCCCCACGACCTGCTGGACCAGAGCATCGGCCAGGATCTGGACGCTTTCGCCGCGTTTCCGAAACTGGCCCGGTTCATGGGGCAGGCCCACGCCCTGCTGAGCGGGCTGCACCCCAAAGCCAACGCCGTCTGGCCGTGGGGGCAGGGACGGCCGCTCAGCCTGCCGGATTTCAGGGAAAAATCCGGCCTGCGCGGGGCCGTGGTTTCGGCGGTGGATCTGGTCAAAGGACTGGGCCGGGCCGCGGGCATGGACGTTCTGCACGTGGACGGCGTCACCGGGCTCATCGACACCAACTACGACGGAAAAATCCATGCGGCCCTCGATTTTCTGGACCGGGGCGACTTCGTCTACGTGCACGTGGAAGCGCCGGACGAATGCGGTCACATGGGCGACGCGGAACTCAAAAAACGGGCCATCGAACTCTTCGACGAGCGCATCGTGGCCCCGGCCATCGAAGCCACGGCCGGAACCGACGCCGTCATCGTGGTCACCTGCGACCATTTCACTCCGGTCGCACGCCGCACCCACACCGAAGATCCGGTGCCGTTCCTGGTCCATGCCACACGGGCCGCCCGCACCGGCGGGCCGTCAACCTTTGACGAAACCTCGGCGGCGGGAACCGGCCTTTTTCTGTCTTCCGGTCAGGAACTCATGGACCTGGTTCTGGGAGCACGGCCATGACACCCGGCGCAATCCTGCCCGAGCCGTCATGCTGGCTCGAACACCGCGTGTCTTACGGCGAAACCGACGCCATGGGCGTGGTCTACTACGCCAACTACCTCCATTTCTTCGAACGGGGACGAAGCGAGCTGATCCGCAATCTGGGCCTTGGCTACTCCGCCGTGGAGGAACAGGGCATTTTCCTGCCCGTGCGCGAGGCCAGCTGCCGCTATCTGGCTCCGGCCCGCTACGACGAGGTCATCCATATCCACACCACCCTGTCCGGCCGGACCAGGGCCAGCCTGTCCTTTGTCTATGAAATCACCCGACCCGACAGGCGCACGGTTCTGACCAGAGGTTTTACCCAGCACGCCGTGGTCAACGCCCAGGGACGGCCGGTGCGGATTCCGGAATGGTTCGCCGCGCTTCTGCTCGAACAGGAATGAAGACCGCCGCCGGACGGGATTGCCTTGACGACGGACGGGATTGCCCATATTTCCTTGCGCTCCCCCGACGCTTCATCCGGCAGCATGGAGATTTCTTTTGACGCAAGACCAAGCCAGCGCTCCTTCCGAGAAGCAACTGCTGCGCCACCGCAAGGAAAAGGCCCAGTTCCTGCTCGATGCGGGCATCCCTCTCTATCCCAACGACTTCCGCCCGTCCGGCGAGATCGCCGGTGTGCTGGAAACGCACGGGGAAAAGGACGAAGAAATCCTCCTCCGGGAAGAACAGACCTTCGCCCTGAGCGGCCGGATCATGGCTCTCCGGTCTTTTGGCAAGGCCACTTTTTTCCACATTCAGGACGCCACCGGCAGGATTCAGGTCTATGCCCAGCGGGATGATCTGGGGGCCGAGGCGTATTCCATTTTCAAGAAGTTCGAGATCGGCGACATCGTCGGCGTCACCGGAACGCTGTTCCGCACCAAGACCGGCGAACTGACCGTCAAGGCCGTCCAGGTCCGCCTGCTGTCCAAGTCCATGCGTCCGCTGCCCGAAAAATACCACGGTCTGAAGGACGTGGAGACCCGCTACCGGCAGCGCTATGTGGACCTTCTGGTCAACGACCGCGCCCGGGAAATCTTCCGCAAGCGCACGGCCATCATCCAGTTCATCCGCACCTTCCTGAACGAGCGGCATTTCATGGAAGTGGAAACGCCCATGATGCAGCCCATTGCTGGCGGAGCTACGGCCAAGCCGTTCAAGACCCATCACAACGCGCTGGACATGGAGCTCTATCTGCGTATCGCGCCGGAGCTCTACCTGAAGCGGCTGCTGGTCGGCGGATTCGACCGGGTCTACGAGATCAACCGCAATTTCCGCAACGAGGGCATCGACACCCGGCACAACCCCGAGTTCACCATGGTCGAGTTCTACTGGGCCTATGCCACATTCGCCGACCTCATGGATCTGACCGAGGAAATGTTCCGCACCCTGGCCCTGGCCGTCAACGGAAGCCCGATAGTGGAATACCAGGGCAACGCCATCGACATGCAGGATGGCTGGGTACGCATGCCTTTTCACGAGTCCCTTGAAAAAATCGGCGGGGTGGCCCCGGATGTCTATACGAACTACGCCAAATGCCGGACGCTGGTCCAGAAGCTCGGCGAAACCGTGCGCGACGACGAAAAGCTGGGCAAGCTGCAGGCCAAGATCTTCGACAATCTGGTGGAGCCCAAGCTCGTCCAGCCGCATTTCATCTACCACTACCCCACGGACATTTCCCCGCTTTCGCGGCGGAACGACCTCAACCCGGACATCACGGACCGCTTCGAACTCTTCATCTGCGGCCAGGAAATGGCCAACGCCTTTTCGGAACTGAACGACCCGGCCGACCAGCGCGGCCGTTTCGAGGAACAGGTCCGGGAAAAAGCCTCCGGCGACGACGAGGCCCACTCCATGGACGAGGATTACATCCGTGCGCTGGAATACGGCATGCCTCCGGCCGCCGGGCAGGGTATCGGCATCGACCGGCTGGTCATGCTGCTCACGGATTCGCCCTCCATCCGGGAAGTGATCCTGTTCCCGCTGCTCCGGCCCGAAATCGCCGGTTGAAGACCCGGCCGCCAGTGGCTGGCACAACGGTTTCTCCCGCAAAAACCATGTACTTCGAACTGTTCGTATCCCTGCGGTATCTCCTGGCCCGGCGCAAGCAGGCCTTCATCTCCGTCATCTCGCTCATTTCCGTGTTCGGCGTGGCCATCGGCGTGGCCTCGCTCATTGTGGTTCTGGGGGTCATGACCGGCTTTGGCAACAATCTGCGGGACAAAATTCTGGGCCTCAACGCCCACCTTGTCGTCGGCTCCGTGCAGCAGACCCTGCGGGGCTATCAGGAGCTGATCCGGAAAAGCCGGGAACTCCCGGACATCGAAGCCGCCACCCCGTTCATTTACTACGAAGCCATGCTCTCCACCCCCTCCGGGGTAAAGGGCGTGGTGCTGCGGGGTGTGGATCCGGCCACGGCGGGACAGGTGCTGACCGTGGAAAAGGACATGACCGAGGGCTCCCTGGCCGACCTGAACACTCCGGGTGCGGCTCCAGGCATCATCATCGGCAAGGAACTGGCCTCCCGGCTGGGCGTGACCGTGGGCGGCCGGGTCAGCCTGCTTTCGCCCAGCGGCAAAAAGTCCGCCGCCGGATTTTCCCCGAAAATCTTCTTTTTCAATGTCGTCGGCACGTTCAAATCGGGGATGTTCGAATACGACTCTTCCCTGGCCTTCATTTCCATCCCCGAGGCCCAGAAAATCCTGGGCTTCGAGGGAGACTTCGTGACCGGCATCGAATACCGGGTCCGCGACATAAACAACGTGCAGTCCGTCGGCGAACGCCTGCTGAACACCTTGGGCGGCTTTCCGCTCTACATGCGCAACTGGATCGAAATGAACCAGAATCTCTTCGCGGCTCTCAAGCTGGAGAAGACGGCCATGGCCATCATCCTGACCATGATCGTCCTGGTGGGCTCCTTTTCCATCATCACCACCCTAGTCATGATGGTCATGGAGAAAACCAAGGACATCGCCGTGCTCATGGCTCTCGGAGCCACGCCCGCCCAGATACGCAATATCTTCATGCTCCAGGGCAGCCTCATCGGGGCGGTGGGCACATCGCTGGGATTCGGACTGGGACTGACCCTGTGCGCTCTGCTCAAGAAGTACCAGTTCATCAAGCTGCCGCTGGACGTCTACGCTCTGGACCACCTGCCTGTGGAGATCCAGCTTCTGGACATGACCTGCATCGCGCTGGCCGCCCTGGCCCTGTGCTTCCTGGCCACGCTGTACCCGGCCAGGCAGGCGGCCAAGATGCAGCCCACCGAGGCCCTGCGCTATGAATGACGTCTACAGCCTGCGCGGCGTCGGTAAATCCTACGAGCAGGGCATGGAGACCGTGGAGGTGCTCCGCTCCGTGGATATGACCGTGCGGCCGGGGGACTCGGTGGCCATTGTCGGCGCGTCCGGGTCGGGCAAGAGCACTCTGCTCCAGCTCATGGGCACGCTGGATACGCCCTCGGCGGGCGCCATCCTCTTTCAGGGCCGGGATATTTCCGCTCTGGGATGGCAGGAGCGGGCCGCCATCCGGAACAAAAACATCGGCTTCGTGTTCCAGTTCCATCATCTGCTGCCCGAATTCTCCGCCCGGGAAAACGCGGCCATGCCCGGCATCATCGGCGGCATGTCCCGCTCCCTGGCCCTGAAAAAGGCGGACGAGGCCCTGACCCGCGTGGGGCTTGCGCATCGCCTCCATCACAGGGTAACCACCCTGTCCGGCGGAGAGCGCCAGCGGGCGGCCATTGCCCGGGCCATTCTGCTCGAACCGCAGGTCATCCTCGCGGACGAACCCACAGGCAATCTGGACGACCGGACCGGCAGGGAAATCAACGATCTTCTGCTGAACCTGAACCAAGACCGGAACGTGACCCTGATCATCGTCACCCACAACGCGGAACTCGCCCGGTGCATGGGCCGCACCCTGGAGCTCCGCTCCGGAGAACTCTATGAGACGTAATGTCCTTTGTTTTCTGCTTCTTGCCTTCCTCCTCTCCGGCGGTCCGGCTCTGGCCGACGGGGCCAGGGTCATCGTCCTGCCCTTCGCCATCAATGCGGCCCAGGATCTGGCCTACCTGGAAGAAAGCCTGCCCAAGCTGCTGCGCGAACGGCTGCGGGAAAAAGGCTTCCCGGTGGTTTCCGCCGAGGAGACGGAAAAGCTGATCCGCACCCACCAGATCGACTACCTCGATCTGGGCGTGGCCAAGGACATGGCTCTCCTCTCCAACGCCCAGTACGCGGTGTATGGCAGTTTCAGCCAGGCGGGCGAATCCATAAGCCTCGACACCCGGCTGGTGGACGCCCACGAAATCAAGGAGCCCAAGCCGTTTTTCGTGACCAGGGACGGCCTCATCAACATCCTGCCCGCCGTGGACGAACTCGCCGCCAGGCTTCAGAGCGGCATGCTGCAGCAGGACCGCATCTCCAGCATCGATGTGCGCGGCAACAAGATTCTCGATGACGACGTGGCCCTCATGCGCATGAAAATCCGGCCCGGCGACCTCTATGACCCCAAAGCCGTCAACGCCGAGCTCAAGAATCTCTACGATCTCGGATACTTCGATGACATCCAGATGGGTCTGGAAGACGAACCCGACGGAAAGAAGCTGGTTGTCACGGTCAAGGAAAAGCCGCTCATCCAGGCCATCAGCGTGATCGGCGCGGAAGCCCTGGACGAGGACGACATCCTGAGCGCCATTTCCACCAAGACCGGCGCGGTGCTCAACCCCAAGGAACTGGCCAAAGACATGGGCAAGGTCCGGGAACTGTACCGCAAGGACGGCTACTACAACGCCAAGGTCGATTACAATCTGGAGCAGGCCGACGGCGGGCGGGCCCGGCTGAACATCGTGGTGGACGAGGGCAAGAAGCTCTATGTGACCAACATCGTCATTCAGGGCGCGAAGGAGTTTTCCCCCGGCGACCTGAAAAAAGAGCTGGCCCTGAGCGAACGGGGCATGTTTTCCTGGCTGACGGGTTCCGGCGTGCTGCGGGAAGAGGTGCTGGACCGCGACGCGGCCGCGCTGGAAGCCTACTACAGCAACCGCGGCTTCCTGAACGCCAAGGCCGGCCAGCCGGTGGTCAGCCACACCGACGAGGGGATCACCGTCACCTTCCAGGTGGAGGAAGGTCCCCGCTACAAGGTGGCTTCCGTCCACTACTCCGGGGACATGATCTCCACGCCCGAAGAGCTGGACAGAATCGTACGCCTCGACGACCTGGCCAAGGAGAAAAGCTATTTCGACCGTTCCGTCATGCGGGATGACCTGCAGAAACTCACGGAATACTACTCCAATTACGGCTACGCCTTCGCCGAATCCGACGTTCAGCTTTCCCGCGACGAGACGGAAAAGTCCCTGAACGTCACCTACGCCCTGTCCAAAGGCAATAAAATCTCCATCAACCGTGTGCTCGTCGACGGCAACGTCAAAACCAGGGACAACGTCATCCGCCGCGAAATGCGCCTGTCCGACGGCGATCTGTACAGCGGGGAAAAGCTGCGCCGCTCCAACACCCGGCTGAACCGGCTCGACTTTTTCGAGACCGTGGAAATTACACCGGAACCCACGCCCAACCCGGACAAGCTGAACCTGAGGGTCAAGGTCAAAGAAAAGCCCACGGGCATGTTCTCCGCCGGCGTAGGATATTCCAGCTACTCCAAGGTATTCTTTTCCGGCCAGGTTCTGGAGCGCAATCTTTTCGGCATGGGCTACCAGCTCGGCTTCAAGGGCACCATCAGCTCCAAGTCCTCCGACTACACGGCCACGTTCTGGAACCCCCATTACGACGACACGGACCTGGGCATGGGCATCAGCCTGTACAACACCCTGAACGAGTATTCCGACTACGACAAGCAGTCCATGGGCGGCCGTCTGCTGTTCAGCTATCCGCTGGGCGAATACACGGACCTGTCCTGGAATTACCGTCTGGAGCGCTACTCCATCGAGGATGTGGACGAGGATGCGGACAAGGTCATCAGGGACCTGGAAGGCAAGCACTGGGCCAGCGCCCTGTACGCCTCCATCAAGCGCGACACCACGGACCGGAGGCTCAACCCCACCAAGGGCAGCGCCTATCAGTTTTCCGTGGAATACGGTGGCGGCATTCTGGGCGGCGACGACGACTTCATCAAGTATGTCGCCGATGCCAATCACTACATTCCCGCATTCTGGAACACCATCTTCCATGTCCATGCGCAGGGCGGATACGTGATGAAAAACGGCAGCGACCGCATTCCTCCCTTCGAGCGCTTCTACCTCGGCGGCATGAACTCCGTGCGCGGGTACAAGGAACGCACCATCTCCCCGGTCTACGACAAGAAGGAAGGCAGCCTCGGCTATGATGAAGGCGACGAAAAGGGCGGCGACAAGAGCTTTTTCTTCAACCTCGAATATCTGGTGCCCCTGCACAAGGAGATGGGCATCCTGGGCGTGGTCTTCTTTGACGCGGGCAAAACCTGGGATGACGACGAATCCATTGATTTCGATCTGTACAAGAGCGTAGGGGCGGGTATCCGCTGGTACTCGCCGCTGGGGCCGCTGCGTCTGGAGTACGGCTACCCTCTGGACAAGGTCAAAGTTGACGACGAAAGGAAAGGCCGCTTTGAATTTTCCGTGGGTCAATTCTTTTAAAAACAACTGTTATGGTAAGGAGATTGCCATGCGTTCTTTTGTTCTGACATGTTTTCTCGTGTTGTGCCTGAGCGCGGCCGCCAGCGCCGAAACCAAGATCGGCTTCGTGGACATGCAGGCGGTCATCGCCAAATCCGAACCCGGCCTCAAGGCTATGGAACAGCTCAAAAGCCAGTTCAAGGGCATGAAGGACAATCTGGACGCCCAGAAGAAATCCCTGGACAGCCTGCGCGAGGAACTCCAGAAGCAGTCCATGATGCTCAGCCAGGAAGCCAAGCTGGACAAGGAAACCCAGTACAAGCGCAAGGTCCGAGATTTTCAGGACATGGGACAGAATTATCAGCGCAAACTGCAGCAGGCCGAGCAGAATCTGTCCAAGCCTATCATCGAAAAACTGCTGACCGTGGTTCAGGACTACGGCAAGAAAAACGGATACACGGCCATCTTCGACAAACAGGCCAGCGGGCTGGTCTATCAGCAGGACAGCGTGGACCTGACCAACGCCATCATCGCCGAGCTGAACAAGGCCATGCGCGGCAAATAAACGAGCGGACCATGCTGCTTTCGGAAATAGCGCGGGAACTGGGGCTGTCTTATGATGGCCGGGACAAGGACATCACGGGGGTCAATACCCTGCGCGACGCCTCCGGCACGGAGATCTCCTTCCTGGCAAACCCCAAATACGCCGCGGATCTGGCTACGACCAGGGCTGCCGCGGTCATCACGGCGGCGGCTCATCCCGGCCGGGACTGCCTGATCAGCGCCAATCCCTATCTGGATTTCGCCCGCTGCGTGCGGCTCTTCGCCAAAGATCAAGGCAGCTTTTCCGGCATCAGCCATCTGGCCTGGATTCATCCCGAAGCCGAAATCGCCCCTGACGCCACCATCTATCCCTTTGCCAGCATCGGCGCGGGGACCATTGTGGAATCCGGCGTACGCATCTTCAGCGGCGTGTACATCGGCGAAAACTGCCGCATCGGAAAAGGGACGACCATCTATCCCAACTGCGCGCTCATGGCCGGCACCATCGTGGGCGAGCGTGTCATCATCCATCCCGGGGCAGTGCTTGGCAGCGACGGGTTCGGATTTGCCGGAGCGCCCGAGGGCCTGACCAAATTCCCGCAGGTCGGCCGTACGGTCATCGAGAACGACGTGGAAATCGGCGCCAATACCACCATCGACCGGGCGGCTCTGGGCGAAACCAGAGTCGGACGGGGTACGAAAATCGATAACCTGGTCCAGCTCGGTCATAACGTGCGCACCGGACAGAATTGCATTCTGGTGGCCCAGGTGGGCATTGCCGGATCCACGATTCTGGGCAACGGCGTGGTACTGGCCGGACAGGCCGGACTGGGAGGCCATCTGCACCTGGGTGACGGCTGCCGCATCGGCGGCAAATCCGGAGTGAACCAGAATGTGCCGCCCGGACAGGATATGAGCGGCTATCCGGCCATGCCTCACGGCGCTTTTCTGCGCTCCGCGGCGGTCATTCCCAAACTGCCCGAAATGAAACGGCGGCTGGGCAGGCTGGAAAAAGAACTGGCCGCCCTCAGAGAGCAACTCGCCAATCAGGAAGAATCATGATCATGAAGCCGGAATCCGGTGAAATCGTCACCCGCGACATCCTCGACCTGCTCCCCCACCGCTATCCGTTCCTCCTGGTGGACCGGGTGCTGTCCTTCGAACCCATGAAGTCCATTCACGCCATAAAAAGCGTGTCCATCAACGAGCCCTTTTTTCAGGGCCATTTTCCGTCCTACCCGGTCATGCCCGGCGTGCTCATTCTGGAGGCTCTGGCCCAGGCCGGAGGCATCATGGTCATCAAAAGCCTGCCCGGAGCCGACACCACGGGAAAAATTTTTCTGTTCACAGGCATGGAGAAAGTCCGCTTCCGCCGTCCGGTTTTTCCGGGTGACCAGTTGCACCTGCATGTCACCTATGAACGCCACAAGATGATGATGTGGAAGACCAGCGGCAAAGCCATGGTGGACGGCAAGATCGCGGCCGAAGGCATTCTGACGGCCTCCGTGGTGGAGAGGGAAGATTTATGACCGCCGTTCATCCCACGGCCGTCGTGCACCCCAAGGCGATTCTCGGAACGGATGTCGTTGTCGGCCCCTATGCCGTCATCGAGGAAGACACGGCCATCGGCGACGGCACGCGTATCGATGCGGGCGCGCAGATCAAACGCTACACCCGCATGGGCGTGCGCAATCACGTGCACTCCATGGCCTGCGTGGGCGGCGAGCCCCAGGATTTGAAGTTTCAGGGCGAGGAAAGCCATCTGGAGATCGGAGACAACAACAAAATCCGCGAATTTTCGACTATCCATCGCGGCACCGAGGGTGGCGGCGGTGTGACCCGTGTGGGATCGGGCAACCTGATCATGGCCTATGCCCATATCGCCCATGACTGCGCCATCGGCGACAACAATGTGCTGGCCAATGCCGCGACCCTGGCGGGACATGTAACCGTAGGCAGCGAGGTCGTGGTGGGGGGGCTGTCCGCCGCGCATCAGTTCGTCAACATCGGGGACTACGCCTTCATCGGCGGCAAGACCGGCGTGGCCCAGGATGTGCCTCCTTTCATGCTGGCTGTCGGAGAACGGGCCACCCTGCGCGGCCTGAACCTCATCGGCCTGCGCCGTCACGGCTTCTCCTCAGAGGAAATCCACGCCCTCAAATCCGCCTATAAGCTGATCTGGCGCTCCAATCAGGAACGAAACGAGGTCATGCAGCAGGTGGAGACAGAGCTCGGTCACTTCCCCCAGGTCATGAAACTGCTGGAGTTCATCCGGGCCAGCAAACGCGGCACCATCACGCCGGAACGGATTTGATTCTCGGATTCCGGGTCATTCCCGGAACCTGCCGCGTGCCCTCCACAACACCCGCCCGATAACACCATGACAGAACCCGGCTCGAACATGACTTTGGGCATCATCGCCGGTGGCGGCGTCTTTCCTTTCACCGTGGCCGGCAACGCGAGGGCCGCGGGCGTCCGCGTCATAGGCGCGGGATTTCTTTCCGATACGGATCCGGCTTTCCCCGCCCACTGCGATGATTTTCTGTGGCTGAAGCTGGGACAACTGGGCCGACTCATAGATTTTTTTCAGAAAAAAGGCGTCACCCATGTGGTCATGGCCGGGCCCGTGAACAAGCCCCGCGCCCTGGACCTGCGGCCGGACTGGCGGGCGGCCCGCCTGCTCCTTGCCTTGAAAACACGCGGCGACGACGCCCTCCTTCGCGCCGTGGGTGCAGAGCTGGAAAAAGAGGGAATGCGGCTCATGGCCCCCCATGCCTTTTCCCCCGAACTGCATGCCCCGGAAGGCATTCTGTCCCGCCGCCCGCCCGATGAGCGGGAACTCCGGGATATTGAATTCGGGTGGGACATGGCGGAACGGCTGGGGGATATGGATATCGGCCAGTGTCTGGTGGTCAGGGACGGGGTCGTGCTGGCCGTGGAGGCCATCGAAGGGACCAACGCCGCCATCCGGCGCGGCGGAGAACTGGGCGGACCGGGCGCGGTGGTCGTCAAGCGGCCCAAACGCGGTCAGGACAGACGTCTGGACCTTCCCGCTGTCGGTCTGGAAACGGTGCGGACCATGGCCGAAGTCAAAGCCTCCTGCCTGGCCTGCGAGGCCGGACAGACCCTGTTCTTCGACCGCATCGACGCGCTGGCCCTGGCGGATGAACATTCCATGGCCATCGTGGGGCGTACGTAAGAAATGAAAAGGCCGGATTGATCCGGCCTTGGAACGACGCGCATATTCATTTTTCCGGCCTGCCGTTTCCTCAAAAGCCCGCCAATACGTCAGACCGTCAGCATTTCAGACCGTTTTTCTGGAAAGCCCCAGCATCTCCACCACCTTCCGCGCGGCCTGTACCGTGAATTTCCCGGCATCCAGAGCCGATTTGGCTTCTTGGTCCAGAACCAGCCCCGGCGTATTGGCCCTAGCTGGGTCCGGAACAATCTCATAATCCGCCGGGAAAACGTTACGGAAATACATGTCCTGAAACCCGGCAAACTTGAGGGCATGAGCCGTGGCATCCAGAATGGCCAGCTCGTCCCGCTCCATCAAACCCTGCGCCCTGGCTTCCAGCAGACCGGCCAGACATTCCCCGCCCTGGGTGCAGGCGATATGCCCGTGGCGGTTGGCCAGAAGCATAGCTTCGATGATGCCCTGCTCACTGACCCGCACCACCCGGAAATCCCC
>JAUMXF010000071.1 GCA_030529235.1 Pseudomonadota bacterium | reverse complement strand
AACGGCCGTCTGGTTCGCGGCAGCGCCCTGTGGAGAAGTTTCCCGTATGGAAGAGCGGCCGGGCCAAAAGATTTTTCCGCGCAAATGGCCTTTTCCCGAAAGAAATTCCGGCTCCACGCCGGATGAAACCGCATCCAAAGCGGTGCCGTTCTGAAAGGTACCGTTGGCCGACAGGGCCGAATCGGAGGGAGAAGGCCTGAATTCCACAATCAGCTCACGGGATCTGGGCCGGGTGGAGGTGGAAAATTCAAAAGCACCGCCGGTTCGGATGAAAATGGCGTCCGGCATATATTCGACGCCGCTCACGAAAGCGGAGGCGGAAAAATCCGTCTTTTTGGGGACGCGCTCTTTCTTCCAGAAATCCTGGGGCAGCGGCAGTTCGAGGCCTGACTGGCCGCGCCGCATGGACGTGTCCGGCGGCAATGCGGTTTTGAATTTGAAAACGAGTCGCTCGCCGTCGCCCTGCCTCTTCCACTTCAGGGAGGCTCCCAGAGCGCTCTGGCAGAAAAACACGGCGCAAAAGGCCAGAAGAAGCCAGGTCAGGCTGAATTTATATCGCATAAGACGGGCGCAGGATGAAAATCCGTCATGAGAGCATGTTTTTCTTCTTGAGCTTTTCAATGAGTGTCGTGCGTTTGATGCCCAGGACTTCGGCGGCCTTGTTCTTCACGCCGTCCACTTCGCCCAGGGCTTCGGTCAGCAGCCGTTCTTCCACCTGATCCAGAAAATCCTTCAGATTCAGCCCCTGTTCGCGCAGGTCTTTGAGCTCCGGCCAGCGGAAAGACATATCCCCGGACGACACGGCGCGCCGGGGCGGTTCCGTGCCCGTTTCCTTCAGGATTTTCTCCGGCAGGTCCGCAAGTTCGATGCGATTGCCGTCGCAGAGGATGGACATGCGCTCCATGAAATTTTCCAGCTCGCGCACATTGCCCGGCCAGGAATAGCCGCACAGGATGTTCCGTACATCGTCACTCATTTCCAGAGGGCCGTCTTCCGGGCTGCTGAAACGCTTCAGAAAATGCCGGGCCAGCAGCAGCACGTCGTCTCCCCGCTCCCGCAGGGGCGGCAGGACGATGGGAATGACGTTCAGGCGGTAGAACAGATCCTCGCGGAACGTGCCCCGGCGGACCTCTTCCTCCAGATCCCGGTTGGTGGCCGCCACCACCCGCACATCGGTCCGGATGGTTCTGCCGCCGCCCACGCGCTCGAACTCCCGTTCCTGCAACACACGCAGAATCTTCACTTGCAAGGCCAGGTCCATTTCGCCGATTTCATCCAGAAAAACGGTCCCGCCGTCGGCCATTTCAAACCGGCCGACCTTGGTCCGGATGGCGTGGGTGAAGGCGCCTTTCTCGTGGCCGAACAGTTCTGATTCGAGCAGCTCGCGCGGGATGGCCCCGCAGTTGATGGGCACGAAGGCCTTGCCCGCCCGGGCGCTGTTGTGGTGCAGGGCGCGGACCAGCAGTTCCTTGCCCGTGCCCGACTCTCCCGTGACCAGCACGGTGCTCCCCGAGGGCGCGACCTTGGCCAGCACCCGAAATACCTCTTGCAAGGCTGAACTCTTTCCAATTATTCCGCATGTATCAAACGACATGACCTCTCCAGGGCGAATGGCCCGGCGTATTTTCCCCTTACCTGTCAAGAGCCTGACAGAAACGCAACTCCCAAACATGCATTTACTCGCCTTTCCCGCCCAAAGCCGCCGGGCCGTCTTCGTGGCCCGGGAAAAACGCTTTCTGGTCCACGCCCTGCTGGACGGCCGGGAAGTCGTCGCCCACACCAACAACTCCGGCTCCATGCTCGGTCTTCTGCGGCCGGGCATGGAGATATTCCTCTCTCCGGCCCAGTCCCCCGGCAGGCGGCTGCCCTACACTCTGGAACTGGTCCGGCCCCATGGAGACTGGATCGGCGTGAACACGCTGACGCCCAACCGCCTGCTCAAAAAGGCGTGGGAATCAGGCGCCATGCCCGAACTGACCGGATACAGCCGTTTTCAGGCCGAAGCCAGACTGGAGGATTCGCGCCTGGACGCCCGTCTCAGCGGTCCGGCCGGAGATTTCTGGGTCGAAGCGAAAAATGTGACCATGGTGGAGGACGGTGTGGCCTGCTTCCCGGATGCGGTCACGGAGCGGGGACAGAAACATCTGCGCGAACTCATGGCGCTTGCGGGTCAGGGCGCGCGCGTGGGCGTATTTCTGGCCGTGCAGCGCCCCGACGGCCAATGCTTCGGCCCGGCGGACTTCATCGATCCCCGATTCGCCGCACTGTTCTGGCAGGCCCTCGACGTGGGCGTGGAATTCATGCCCTATGTGATCCATGTGTCTCCCGAGGGCATTTCCCTGGGCCGCCGCCTGCCCCTCGCGCCTCGTCCGTAAGGCGCCTGTCTTCCGGACAATCTTTTGGAGAAACCATGAACGATCAGCTTATCCGCGCCATCTCAGGCGAAACCAATGTCCGCGCCCTGGCCTGCCTGACCACCTACACCACCCGGACCGCCTGCGAGCGGCATCAGACCCGGCCCACGGCGTCCGTGGCCCTGAGCCGGGCCCTGACCGGGGGCGTCCTGCTGGGTGCGCAGCTCAAGGGCCGGGAGCGTGTGGCCCTCAAATTCGAAGGGAACGGCCCTCTGCGGAAAATTGTCGTGGAAGCCGACGCCCTGTGCCGGGTGCACGGCTATGTGGGCGATCCCGACGTGGACCTGCCTCTGGCTGACGGACAGTTCGACATCGCCTCGGCGCTGGGCAAGGCCGGACTGCTGACCGTGACCAAGGATCTGCTGCTGAAAGAGCCCTACCGCGGCGTGGTCAATCTGGTGTCCAGCGAAATCGGCGAGGATCTGGCCTATTACCTGACGGAATCCGAACAGATTCCCTCGGCCGTGGGGCTGACCGCCATTCCGGACGCCCACGGCCGCCCGATTGTGGCCGGAGGATTTCTGATTCAGGCCCTGCCGGGAGCAAGCGGGGATATTCTGGACCTCATTACCGGACGCATCCGGAACCTCCCGTCCCTGGGCAGGCTCTTTCTGAGCGGGGTCACTCCCAAAGAGCTGCTGGACCGGATTTTCGGCGACATCGCCTACGAAGTTCTGGGTCATCAGGAAGTGCATTTTCAATGCTCCTGTTCCCGGGACCGCATCGAGCGGGCGCTGATCACGCTGGGACAAAAGGAAGCGGAAGAACTGGCCGGACGCGAAGACCGCACCGTCATCACCTGCGAGTTCTGTCGGGAGCCCTATGAATTCACACCGGAGCAGCTGCGCAGGCTGATCAGTGAACGGCACTGAGGAGATACGGCGAAGCGGAAGAGCCTGTTACGCGAGAGCCGGGAGGCGGATAAAATAAGGATTCGCCTACAAGGCAGATGCGGACAAGTACGCAGCCGACATCGGCGGCGTGGGTGGTTCGTGCTCCTGCAAGTAAGCGAGAGAGAAAGATTTGGGTCGCATGATCCCCGGGAAGCTCCCAAGCCGCCGGGGATTTTTCTTGAGCGGAAAAAGCCCGCTATCAGGAATCGGTATAGACACGGCCATTGGGTTCAACGAGGCCGAATACGATGGTTTTTCTCTGGCATCCCGGCCCCTGACAGACTTGAGGCGGCGTGCGCCGAAGCAGGAGAACCATACCTTGCGAATGGTCTTCAGACATCTTCCAGACCAAAAAAACGTCGGGTCACGTCTCCGCACCGGGTCCACAGGCCACGCATGTCCTCGCCGCGCAGTTCGGCCACGGTTCTGGCCGTGAACCCGATCAGGGCCGGTTCGTTCCGTTTGCCCCGGTATGGTTCCGGCGCCAGGAAAGGAGTGTCGGTTTCCAGCAGCAGACGCCCTGCCGGGATGATTTTCACGGCCTCGCGCAGGGCTTCGTTTTTGGAGTAGGTCACAGTGCCGGGCACGGACAGATGCCAGCCCCGGTCCAGAAATTCCTTGGCCCAGTCAGGGCCGAGCCCGAAGCAATGCCACAGAAGCGGCCGCCCGGCGAAGCCCGCTTCATCCAGAATAGCCAGGCAGTCCTCCTCGGCGTCGCGGCAGTGGATGACCACCCGCTGGTCCAGCTCCAGAGCCAGATCCAGCTGCCGCCGGAACCACTCCCGCTGGGCGGCACGGGGCGAAAAATCATAAAAATAGTCGAGCCCGATCTCGCCCACGGCCTTAAGCCGCGCATCCGTCCTGAAGGCCCGGAGCATGGTTTCCAGATCCGCGCCAGTCATGGATGAAGCTTCGTGAGGGTGTACGCCCAGCAGAAAAAAGACATCCCGGTCCGCCTCGAATACGGCGCGGGAAGCATGGTATGCCGCGGGTCCCAGAAAAACATTGCCCACCGTGCGCACCCCGCAGGTCCGGGCTCTGGCCAAGGCCTCCAGCGGATCAAAATCGCGGCCGTCCAGATGGGCGTGACTGTCCGCGCCCGTGCACGGCAGATCGAGGGATTCGGGCAGTTCCCGGACTTTTTTCCTGCTCATGGCGGCTCCAGGAAGTACGGCCGGGCTATTCGGCCAGGGTAAAGTTGATTTCCACCCGCTCCAGATTCACGGCGTCGAGCGTCACATCAACGATCAGGCCCAGACGGAAGGCCCGGCCGGTACGCTGCCCGAGCAGTTCCTGTCGTTCGGGGTCGAAGGCGTAATACTCGTTCAGAGTGGCCAGACGGACCAGACCATCCACGGGCATGTCCGTCAGTTCCACCCAGAAACCGAAATCCGCCACGCCGGAGATCACCCCGCGCATGGTCTCGCCCAGCCGTTTCTCCAGAGCCAGAATGGCCGCGCGCTTCTGAATTTCCCGCTCCGCCTCCATGGCCTTGCGTTCACAGGCGTTCAGGCCGTCGCAGACGGATTGCAGTTCCTCCGGGGTGCGGGCTTCCGGCTGGCCCGCCAGCATCCGTTTGAGGGCGCGGTGCACCAGAAGGTCCGCATAGCGCCGGATGGGCGAAGTGAAATGGCAGTAGGCTTCCGAGGCCAGCCCGTAATGCCCGTCGTTCTCCGGGGCATACTGGGCCAGCATCATGGTCCGCAGAATGAGTCTGCCGACCGCGTATTCCATGTCCGTGCCTCTGGCCGCGCGGCTCAGAGCCTGCAAACCGGGCTGATCCAGCACGGGCGGCAGTCTGTCCGCCAGACTGGTTCCGGCCAGAAGCCGACCGAGGGACTCCAGCTTCCGCTCGTCGGGCCGGGGATGAACGCGGTACGGAAAAACACGCCCGCTCGTCTCAAGATGTTCGGCCACGCGCTCGTTGGCGGCGATCATGAATTCCTCGATCAGACGGTGGCTGAACAGGCGGACAGCCGTATCCACCAGGACTTCGCCTCCTTCCTGCCGGATGCGGATTTCAGGAACATCGAAATCAAGGCATCCGCGCCCGATCCGGCGGCGCAGAAATGCTTCCGCCAGTTCACGGGCATCGTGCAGCATCGGCAGCAGGTTTTCGGGCACGGCGGCCGCGTCTCCGTCGAGGGCGGCCTGAACCTGGGTGTAAGTCAGCCGGGCGTGGCTTGAGATGACCGCCTCATAAAAACGAGACTGCACAGGTTCTCCGTCGCGGGAATAACGCATGTCCGCCACCACGGCCAGACGCGGCACACCGGGCCGCAGGCTGCACAGGCCGTTGGACAGGGCCTCGGGCAGCATGGGTTCCACGGAAAGGGGGAAATAGCAGGAATTTCCCCGCGCCAGGGCTTCCACGTCCAGTTCCGAGCCCTCGCGCACATAATGGGCCACATCGGCGATGGCGACCAGCAGCCGGTAGCCGTTCTCCTCCTGTTCCACATAAACGGCGTCGTCGAAATCCCTGGCCGTTTCGCCATCGATGGTCACCAGCGGGACGGCGCGCAGATCCACTCTGCCCTGCCATTCCCCGGGCAGCGGATCGGGGGGCAGTCCGTCCGCCTCGCGCAGCACGGATTCCGGAAAACGTTCGGGAATGCCGTGCCCGGCCTTGACCAGAAGCTCCTGCGTGGTCAGATCGCGTTCCACGCCCAGACGCCGCAGGGCCGTGCACAGCCATACTCCCGCCTCCTGCTCCTTTTCCGGCGAGACGATCAGGATGTCGCCCTTTTCGGGAGCGTCAAGCGCCGTCGTGTCCACCAGCGCGGCAAAGGACATGCGCGAGTCCACGGGCTGGCAGAAATACCGCCCGGCCCGGATGCGTCGCCCCACGCGGACAGTCAGCGTTTGTGCCGCGCGCTCCAGAACGGCCACTATCCGGCCTTCGGGAGCTTCCCTCCTGCGTCCCGCGTCCAGAACGGCCTCCACTCTGTCGCCGGGCCAGGCACCGCCGAAATTGCGCGGATGAATGAACAGATCCTCCCGGCTGCGGTCATCGGGAATGAGATAGCCCACGCCGGAACGGCGCACGTCCAGCACGCCGGACATCCGGGGAAGCGCCTCCATCAGGCCGTAGCCCTTGCCCACGCGCACGATGCCGCCGCTTTCGAGCTGCTGGGCCAGGGTGGACTTGATGCGCTTCTTCAGGGCCGCATCGGCACCGAAGAATCCGAAAATTGTCTTGGGAGCCACGGGTTTTTCTGAATCGCGCAAAAGATCCAGCAGGGCTTTGACGGAAAATTTACGCGGACTCTGTCTGGGGCTTGGCATGCGGACTCTCAGGCACCAGCCGGTGCTGGAGCCAGGAATTGAAGGTTTGGGGTCCCCGGGTGAAGAAGGATGTGGAAAGCTGCGGCACCCACAGCCGGTCGTCGGCGAAGGAGCTGAGCTTCACCACGTCCTTGGGCGTGCACAGAATGTGCGTGCAGCGGCTCGCCTGGGCGGTCTGGGAGATGGTTTCCCAGTCCCTGCGGGTGAAGGCGTGATGGTCCGGATAGATGAGATGGCGGATGGGCTGCTCTTTCAGATCCGTCCGGCAGGTCTGGGCCACCTTTTCCGGAATGGCGATGCCCGTGACCAGCAGATAGCGGATTTTTTCCAGCGACGGCATGGCCGCTCCGGTCAGGGCGTTGGCCACGCCGTGAGCCGAAATCCGGAAAAAGAACAGGGGCTTGCCCATGCCGGCCAGCTTGATGTGGGCCATGATCTCCAGGCAGCCGTCATCGTCCGCCGTGGTATTGATGAGGAACGCGTCCGCGCGGTTCAGGGCTGACGCGTCTTCGCGCCACGATCCGGCGGGGATGACCCGGTCCCATCCGGCCTCCAGGTCATGGGAGGAGAAGAGGCACAGATCCACGTCGCGCCGCACGCCCAGATGCTGAAATCCGTCATCCAGAATGAGCAGATCGGTCCGGAATTTCTCACAGGCCAGTTTGCCGCCGCGAATCCGGTTGGAATCCACGATGATGGCGGCTTCGGGATTGATGCGCTTGAGCAGAAGCGGCTCGTCTCCGGCCTCGCGGGCGGGACTTTGCATATCCACCGGATAGGGATGCCTGGGGGGCCTGCCGCCGTAACCGCGGGTCAGCACGGCCGGGCTCATGTTCTCGCCGCGCGCCCATTCCAGCAGCCAGGAAACCACGGGGGTTTTGCCTGTTCCACCCCAGGAGATGTTCCCCACGCTGATGCAGGGCACGGGCGGCCTCCAGGACGGCAGGCGTCCGGCGGCGTAGGATCCGGAGCGCAACCGCATGAGCCGGGCGTAGAGCCGCCCCAGAGGAGAAAGCAGGTGCTCGAACCGGCTTTGAAGATGAGCCACGCGTTCCGGATTCATAATGTACGGCGTTACCGCCATACCGGGCCGATGCCAAGCCCGGTCTTGAGGCTGCCGCGGTATCGCGCCGGGTATGCGGCTTGAAATTCAGCTTCCGCAGGAAGCATTTTCCATACTTTTTCCATTCCCCCGCTCCCGGATGCCGCGTGGGCGGAGCGGGAAAACTCTTCCCAACCTTTTGCGGTCCTGATACGCGAAATCCAATTATCCAGGCAGGATGCGTGCGGCGGGTCAGGAGCCCGAAAACATGCCGGCCGCCCGGAACAAAATGAAGACGGAACCAAAACGGAGGAAATATGAGAACCTTGTTTTTTTTCGCCCTGACCCTGCTGGCCGCCCTGCCCGCCCAGGCGGACTCGCCCGTGACCAGAAGCTGGAGCGGCCAGACCGAGTCCGTCACTTTCGACAACTGGCTCAAGCATCCCGAGATACAGGATATCCGGCACCTGTACGAAGCCATCCTGGCCGACAAATCCCTGCGCCCCAGCACCCGGGTGTTCGAGTCCTGCTCCGAAGGAATGAACGAGGTAAAGCGTGTCATATACCGCGACGACCAGGGCCGGGCGTGGCTGTACCGGACCGAAAACGTCAGCCCAGCGGACTCGTCTTTAAGCGTCGCGGAAAACGTGTACGACAGCGAAGGCCGCCTGCGCTTCACCTATATCGTCGATACCGGGAAGGGCGCGACGCACGGAAAAATCGAACGGCGTCTCTATTTCGACGAAAGCGGCCGGAAAATATGGGAGATATGGAAGCGCGCCGGGCAGAATATCTATTTCCTCCCGGAAACGGAAAGTCAGGACTATGTGACGACTCCTGAACAGGACTTCGACAAGGCGGCTTCGTGCCCGGAAGTCACCGGGCAGGCGAAACAGGACGCCCTCGGCCCCAAAACCCGCATACTCAGCCAAGCGGCCGCGGACATGCTGCTCGGCCGCCACATGTTTTCCCTGCAATGGATCAGCTGGGATTACTTCGGCTCCGCCACCGTCACCGACAGAGAAGGTCTGCTGCATATATCCGGCAGACAGGACGGCCGCCCCGGCACGGAGGAGGAAGACTCCTTCGTCAGCATAGAGGGCGTCATCATCGAAGTCCGGGAAAAGGAATTCGTCTTTCGCGGCGATGTGGTGATGAAGGTTTCGCATATCGCCGGTGGGCGGGAATGCGTGCGCAGCGGAGACATGATCTTTGCCATATCCGGCAGCAGAAAATACTGGCGCATGCAGAACATGGACAACCCCTGCGACAGCGGCGTGGATTATGTGGACGTGTTTTTCTAGAAGCACGTTCGCGGGGCCGGCGGCCGGAGCGGGCTTCCGGCCGTGATCCGCGTTTACTGGCATCTGTCGGCATACATCAGCCACCGCCGGGCCGGGGAAGTGTACCGGCGCTGTCTGGGTCTGGCCGGTTGCGAAGCCGCGAACAACCGGAAGGCGCCGACCTGACCGTCCTGCATGACGAGCCGCATCTCTGGCCGGCGATTTTCGCGTCCATGCCGGTTTTGCGGGAAAAACCCGTGGCGGGTTACGCCGTCTGGAAGAGTGAAACCCTGCCCAAGGCGTACCTTCCCGGCCTCAGACTGGTGCGGGAACTATGGACAGCCTCGGCTTTTTCCGCTTCGGCCTTCAGGCAGGGACATGACCGGGCCCGCGTGCTGCCGCATTTCCGGCCAGCCATGCGCTGGGCCGCCGTGGATGAGGGGTATCTGGAGCGCAAAATGCTGCGCCTTGCCCGCCGGGGCCGGACCCGAAGATGCGCGCCAAAGCCCGGGCCGTTGCCGAACGCTTCTCTCCGGCCCGCGCGGCCCAGGTGTTGCGCCGTCTGGGGCCGGAGGATTCTGGAGAACGGCCCTAGCCCAGAAAATTCTTCACTCCGGTGAAGACGATCTGGGCGGACATGGCCGAAAGGACCAGACCCGTGATCTTGGTCATGATGGACAGGCCCACGGTGCCCAGAACCTTTTTGAGTACCCGCGCCGAAAAAAGCAGCGCGCCCACGCTCAGGCAGGCGGAAAGCAGGGCCGCCGTGCCGACGATGCGTTCCGTGATGCCGCCCAGTTCCGCGCCCAGAATGAGCAGACCGCCGATGGTGGCGGGTCCCACGGTAATGGGGATGGCCAGGGGAACCACGGCGAAATCGGCGTCCGGAGGCACTTCCTGAGTGGAACGCTTGCCCGAGACCATGGTCACCGCCGAGAGGAAGAGCAGACTCCCGGCTCCGATGCGAAAGCCGTCCAGAGTGATGCCGAGGGTGGCGAAGATGGGATTCCCGGCGAAATAAAGCACCAGACTGATGACAGCCACGGAAATGGTCGTGCGGGCGGCCACGCGGCGCTGCTCGACCGTGGTCATGTGTTCGGTCATGGACAGAAAGACCGAAGTCACGAAAAAGGGCGTGACCAGAAAAAAGAGCTTTATGGTCAGGCTGACGTACAGATTGAGCAGGGCTATATCCATTTCTTTTCTCCCTTGGGGCGGCCTGTATTTCGATCCGCGCCCCTTTAGGTGGACGCTTCGGGAAAGGCAAGATTTTTCGAGGCTCAGTGCCGGGTGGCCAGCACGATGCCCCCCAGAATGCAGCAGCCGCTGACCAGATGCGTCAGCCCCACGGGCTCCCCCAGAAACGACCAGGCCGCCAGCCCGCTGAACAGAGGCAGTGAATAGTAGATGAGCCCGGACAGGGACGGGCCGATGGCGGCCACGGCCTTGTTCCATAATCCGTACGCGGCCAGAGACGCCCCCAGGCCCACATACAGCACGCATCCCGCCATTTCCATGGTAGGCTCGGGCGCTCCGTGAACAGCCAGCTCCCACCCCGCCCAGGGAATCAGAAACACGATGCCCGTTCCGAAAAGCGCCAGAAGAAAAACGGACTGCGGCAGATCGTGCTCCATCCTGCGCACCAGAACACTGTACGCGGCGAAAGTCATGGCCGCCAGAACCATCCACAGATCGCCCGCGGAAAAGCTGAGTCCCAGCAGACGGGAAACATCTCCGCCGGTAATGAGAAACAGTACCCCGCCCAGAGCCAGGCACAGCCCGAGAATCTTGCGGAGGTCGAGGCGCTCGCCCAGCACCATCCGGGACAGCAGCATGATGAAGATGGGCGTGGAGGTGGCGATGAGAGATAGATTCAGGGCGGAGCTGGTCCTTGCCGCCAAGTAGAGCACGGTGTTGAATACGGTCACGCCGAGAATGGACATGGGCAGCATGGCCGGCAGCAGCTGCCGGATGCGGCCGCGCCGTTGCCAGGCCGCGCCCAGAGCGAAGGGCAGAAGTCCCAGAAAAGCCACGGTCCAGCGTGCGAGGGCCAATGTGGCGGGTTCCACGCTCTGGTTCAGGATGCGGGCCACGATGAAATTGCCCGACCAGATGATGGTCGCGCCCAGAGCGAAAAAAATGCCGCGTACGGAAGGCGGATGGCTGTTCATGGCGATGTCCCAAGTTCTTCGGGATGTTTAGGGTCTGAGCAAATCCGGAAAAATTGTCGGGGCGTTTCACAATCCGAAACCGTGCGCCCCTTGCACGGCCGCCAGCTCTTCCATAGCGTGCGGGGCATGAACGACTTCATCCTGCATCCGACTCTGGCCGGGGACTGTCATGACCTGGGCGCATGGCGGAAAATACGGCTTCTGCTGCACAGGGACGCCCATGTGCGCTGGTTCATCCTGGTTCCCGAAACCGGCCGGACCCAGTGGCACGAGCTGCCTGCCTCCGCGCGGACCGATCTGCTGACCGGAATTATGGCTCTCTCCGGTCTGCTGACGGACGCCTTGGGGTGCCACAAGGTCAATCTGGGAGCCATCGGCAACATGGTCCCCCAGTTTCACTTTCATGTTGTCGGCCGCTGGCGGCATGACCCTTACTGGCCGGGCGTGGTCTGGGGACAAAGCGCTCCCGGCTGCGTCTATGAAACCGCCCAGGTGCGGGAGTTGCGATCGCAAGCTCTGGCCGCGCTGGAAAGCCTCGACGCCCCGGAATCCTCCCCGCGCTGAAAAATCCTTTCAGTCTTCTTCCGGCGTCCGTCCGGCATTCCAGTCCGCGGCCTTGCCCATGGGATTGACGGGCAGCTCCGGGCCGAAGGTCAGAGACTTCGGAATTTCCGCTACCCCCAGCCGGGTGGCCATCCATCCCTTGAGCTCCCGGCGCAGATCGTCCTCCCGCACACCCTCCCCCGGAACGACGAAGGCCTTGAGGCGCTGCCCTTCCTCGGGCCGCATCAGCCGGACCGCACATTCCCTGACCAGAGGATGGGAGGCCATGACCGCCGCCACGCGCTCGGGATAGACGTTGATGCCCCCCACCTGCACGGCCTTGTCCGTGCGCCGCAGGGGGCGGAACTGCCGCCTGTTTTCCCAGCGCACCAGATCGGGCAGGGCGACGGGCCCGAGGATTTCCCCGGAATCGAGTGTACGCATGAGGCTTTCCGGCTGCGGGCAGTCCTCCGGATGCGGCGTCCAGAACGGAAAGAGGGTGTAAGGGTCTTCCGGGGCGTGGCGGATGCCCAGCCCCCCGGTTTCGGAAGAGCCGTACACTTCGCTCATGCGTTCCAGGCCCCGCTCCAGAAGGGTATGAATGACTTCCGGCGGGCAGGGGCCCGTGGAGGTCACGCCGTGCACGCCTTCGGGCAGCCGCATGCCGCAACCGGCCAGGGCTTTCCAGAACAGCGGAAAGGCCACCAGCAGGTCTCCCCGCCGCAGGCAGGCCAGCAATGTTCCGGATGGGACCGGCGGCATTTCCAGCATGGGCACGCCAAGTCCTTTGGGCAGCAGGATGGAAAAGAAAAAGCCGTAGACGTGATGCACGGGCACCAGCGTCACCACGCGGGAGCGGCCGCGAAAAACCTCCGCAAGGCCCCGCGCGTCCTGCACGATCAGCTCTCCGGCCTGGGGGCAGGAAACGGAGGCCCCCGTGCTGCCGGAAGTCCTGAAAACCACGGTTCCCGGGCTTTGCTTCCAGGCGGCCAGCACCTTCTCCACCCAGTCCCCGACCGGAAGCCGCCGGGCGGCGTCCGCCAGTTCCGGCTCCAGCGCCAGCATGTCCGTCAGATCACGGGCGGCCGGGAAAGCCTCTTCGCACGACGCCCAGTCGCGGAACGCCTCCCCCTCGCTGTC
>JAUMXF010000070.1 GCA_030529235.1 Pseudomonadota bacterium | reverse complement strand
GGTCACAATCGCAGCATGTTTGATCTGGATGCGGTAATTTGGAAACAGACCCTAGCCGTATATTCCTCCAAGGACACGCGCATGAACATTCTGGACATCATCTTCTCCATCATACTCTGCTTTCTGGGCATACGCGGTATTTTCCGCGGGCTGGTCAAGGAAGCGGCCTCTGTTTTCGGGCTGGTTCTGGGCTTTTTTCTGGCAAACTCCTATTACGGACAACTGGCTCCTCACCTGGAATTTCTGTTCGGCCGCGCGGGACTGGCCAGTCTCGCCGCTTATCTGGGCATCTTTCTGGGCACCATGGTCGTCGTTTCGCTCATTGCCGCCCTTATCCGCAAACTTCTGCGGATGATCATGCTGGGCTGGCTGGACATCATCGGCGGCGGGGCTTTGGGCCTTTTCAAAGGTGCGCTGCTGTGCTGCGTGACCGTCATGGCCCTGACCGCCTTTCTGCCGCCCAAGGCCGAGCTTCTGGCCAGTTCCCACCTGCTGCCCTATGTGAACGAGTTTGGCGGGCTTCTCTCCGAGGCCCTGCCTCAGGAAATGCGCGACCGTTTCGTGGTCCGCAGCCGCGAACTGCAGAAGGAATGGGAGCGCAGGGTCATGGAACAGCTCAAGGAAAGACGAAGTGATGGAAAAGAGTAATTTCGAGCGGATTGTCGAAGTCATCGAAACCCTGACCGGGCCGGACGGCTGCCCCTGGGACAAGGAGCAGACGCCCAAATCCCTGTGCGATTACCTGGTGGAAGAATGTTTCGAACTGGTGGACGCCGTCCGCCGGGACAATCCGGAAGAAACCGCCGAAGAGCTGGGCGACGTGCTTTTTCTGCTGCTCTTCATCGGCCGGCTCATGGATCGGGAGCAGCCGGGGTTTCTGGACGCGGCCATGGCCGGGAATGTGGCCAAGATGATCCGCCGCCATCCCCATGTGTACGGCGAAAAGGCCGCCACCGTGCCCGAGGTTGTCGCCAACTGGGAGCGCATCAAGAAAGAGGAAAAGCGGGAGAAAAACCGGGATACGGGAGTGTTCGCCTCCCTGCCGGGCAGCTTGCCGCCGCTTTTGCGGGCTTACCGCATCCACTCCAAGGCCGCCCGCGCCGGGTTCACATGGGCCACGGACGCCGATCAGGAGCGCAAGCTGGCCGAGGAATGGGAGGAATGGCAGGCCGCTCTGGCCGGAGGGGACGCGGCGACCCAGGAAGAAGAGTTCGGAGATTATCTTTTTTCGCTGGTGGAGTACGGCCGCCGTCGGGGCATCAAGGCCAATGCCGCTCTGGCGCTGGCCAACGCCAAATTTCTGGACCGGTTCACGGCTATGGAAGAACTGGCCGCTGCGCGCGGGCTGGAGCTGGACGGGTTGGCCCTGGCCGAGATGGACGCCCTCTGGGATGAAATCAAGGCTTTGGAAGGCTGATCCTTTTGTGGCTTTTTTGTGAGCCTTGGTGACGCTCTGATCTGTATTGCATGGTTGACGTATACCAAAAAAGATATATTTTTGTCTTGTGAACGGAAAAGAGGTTGTTGCCAAACTGAAAGAAGCGGGTTGGAAAGTTTCCCGCATCGAAGGGAGCCATTACATCATGGAGAAAGAGGGATTACCTCGATGCGTTCCCGTTCCGGTGCATGGCAATAAAGACCTCGGTGCAGGAATTCTTTCGGCGATTCAAAGGCAAAGCGGGGTGAAACTCAAATGAGACTTCTTTATCCGTATACTATGGAAGCCCAGGAGAATGGCGGATATTTTGTTCAGTTTGTTGATTTGGAGGAAGCTTTCACGGAAGGCGCGACGCTGGAGGAGGCGGCCTTCAATGCTTCGGAAGTGCTGACGGGGGTGCTTTCATTCCGCCTGGAGAAAAATGATGTGATTCCTTCTCCTTCTCCAGCCGATGGTTTGCCTGTGGCTGCGCCGTGTGCTTCGGTTCAGTCCGCGATCCTTCTGCGCGAAGCTCGCGGGGAAAGACAATTGTCCGACTTGGCGCGCGCCCTGGAAACTTCATGGGCAGCCGCTCAACGGCTGGAGAGCCCTTCCCATTGGCCCAGCTTGAAGCAGCTTGACCGTGCGGCCACGGTTCTTGGTAAACGCCTTGTTCTATCTTTTGAGTGATGCCCAGGCGGAAAGCCTCTTAAAAAAGCACGGACCGTAATGGCTGCCGTGCTTTTTTGCCAGTACCCACTGTCTGTAAGAACTGGCCGCGCCAATCAGGCTGTTTTACGCAGAACCTGGCGGCCATCACTGCCACATGGGCTGAGCTCGGATATCCCGCGAAGGCGCATTCAGGCCGTCTTCCGCTCGATGACCGCGAGAATCTCCCGCAGCACACCTTCCACATCGGCCTTGCCCGTGTCGATGAGCACCGCGTCTTTGGCCGGGCGCAGCGGCGCCACGGAGCGGTTCCGGTCCTGATCGTCGCGGATGCGGATCTGTGCCCGGATGCGTTCCATGTCCTCCTCCATGCCCAGAGCCTTCAACTGCTCGAAGCGCCTCTGCACGCGGATGTCGATGGACGCGTCCAGAAAGAACTTGAATCGGGCCTCGGGAAAAACCACGCTGCCCATGTCCCGGCCCTCGGCCACCAGCGACGTGACCCGGCCGATGGCCTGCTGGTTGCGCCGCAGAAAGTCCCGCACCACGGGGATGCGGCCCAGATGCGAGGCCCACAGTCCGACCTGTTCGGAGCGGATTTCCGGGGAAAGGGGATGTCCGTTCAGCAGAAGCTCCGAATGCCCGCCCACACCTTCCAGATCGAAATCCAGACGGTTCAGCTCCGGGACCAGCTGGTCCACGGGTTTCTCCCAGGCTCCCTCTCCGAAGACCAGAGCTACGGAACGGAACATGGCTCCGGTGTCCAGATAGGCGATGCCCAGCTTGTCGGCCAGCCGCCGGGCCAGCGTGGTCTTGCCCACCCCGGCCGGGCCATCAAGAGTGACGATGGTGATGTCCACGCAGTACCTCCGCTGTTTTTTCCAGAAATTCCCGGTTTTCTTCCGCGGTGCCTACGCTCACCCGAAGCATCCCGGGCAGGCCGTAACTGCCCAGGGGGCGGATGATGACGCCGCGGCGCAAAAGTTCCTCGAACAGGGTGCGGGCGTCCATGGGCGGGGCGAACATCAGAAAATTGGCCTGGGAAGGATATACCTCACAGCCCAGCGCCGACAACCCATCGGCGAGTTCCGTCCGGCCCGTGTGCACCACGCGCAGGGTTTCGGCCCCGAAGGCTTCATCCTCCAGCACGGCCAGCCCGGCCCGTTCGGCCAGAATGTTCACACTGAAAGGCAGCTTCACCCGCAAAAGCATATCCGCCAGCCATTCGGGCATGATGCCGTAACCCAGGCGCAGTCCGGCCAGCCCGTACATCTTGGAGAAAGTGCGCAGGATGACCAGATTGGGGATGGAGCTGAAATACGGCAGCATGGAGTATTCGTCCCGGGGCAGGGCAAATTCGATGTACGCCTCGTCCACCACCAGCAGCGTGCGCCGGGGCAGCCTGCGGGCCAGATCGGCCAGGGCGGCGGCCGGGCAGGCGTGTCCGGAAGGATTGTCCGGGTTGGTCACGAAAACCAGGGCCGTGTTTTCGTCGGCCATGTCCGCAAGCCGCTCCAGAGGAAAGGAAAAATCGCCGTTCAGCGGGATCTGCCGGAATTCCACGCCGCACAGCCGGGCCTGCACGTCGTAGATGCTGAAGCACGGATCGAAGGCCAGCGCATTGTCCACACCCGGCCGGGCCACCACGCGCAGCAGAAGGTCGATGATTTCGTCCGAACCGTTTCCGGCCACCACGCAGGAAGACGGCACGCCGAGATGTCCGGCCAGGGCCGCGCGCAGGGCCGGCGTTCCGGCCTGGGCGTAGCGGAAGGCCAGGGCCGCGTCGCGTCTGAGGCGTTCCTGAACCAGAGGCGACACACCCAGCGGATTTTCGTTACTGGCCATCTTGATGACTTTCGTGAGACCGTAGCGGTCTTTTATTTCATCGATGGACAGGCCCGGAACATAGGCCTTGAACCCGGCCATTTCCGGCCGCACCGGAATATCGGTCATGCAGGCCCTCCGTTTGTGTTTATGGTTCGGCAACTCAGCGCCGCATGCAGGCTTTCCGCCGCCAGAGGGAATTCTTCCACGGCCAGAGTACGCGGATCAAGACAGAAACAGTCATCTTCCACCCGGCCCACGACGGGAATTTCCACCGCCAGAAGCCGCTGCCGCAATTTTTCGGCGGAAATGTTCTCGGCGCGGACCGTAACCAACGTGGTCGGCAAATCCTGCTCCGGAAACGAGCCGCCGCCCACTCTGGACATCCCCGGCCGTGTGCCCACACGGGCCAGACCGTCCAGAATCTTGGCCAGACGGGCGCGCAGGGTCCGGGCCTTGCGCCGCAAATCTTCGGCGGAGGCCGTGATCATGTTCAGGGTGGGCACGCGCGACCGGGCCAGTTCCGGGTCCAGATACAGACGTAAGGTCGCCTCCAGGGCGGCCAGGGTCATCTTGTCCACGCGCAGGGCACGGGTCAGCTGGTTTTTTCTGATGCGCTCCACATACTCCGCGCGGCCCGCGATGATCCCGGCCTGCGGCCCGCCCAGCAGTTTGTCCCCGCTGAAGGAGATCACGTCCACGCCGCTTGCAAGCACCCGCTGCGCCGTGGGTTCGGGCATGAAGCCGTAGGAAGAGAAATCGAACAGATTGCCGCTTCCCAGATCCTCGAAGACGGGAAGCCCCCGCTCGCGGCCCAGGCGCACCAGATCGGAAAGCTCCACCTCCTGATGAAAGCCGATGATCCGGTAGTTGGAGGCGTGCACCTTCATGAGCATGGCCGTGTTCTCGCCGATGGCTTCCTCATAGTCCCGCAGATGGGTGCGGTTGGTGGCTCCCACCTCGCGCAGGATGGCCCCGCTTTTTTTCATCACCTCCGGGATGCGGAACGACCCGCCGATCTCTACCAGCTGGCCTCTGGAGACCACCACCTCCGCGCCCTTGGCCAGGGTATCCAGCACCAGCAGCACGGCGGCGGCGTTGTTGTTCACGGCCAGGGCGGCCTCGGCTCCGGTCAGGCGGCGGAGCAGGTCTTCCACATGGGCGTACCGGGACCCCCTTCGCCCCGTGGACAGATCAAACTCCAGATTGGAGTACCGGCGGCCGGCCAGAAGCGCCGCGTTCACGGCTTCCTCGGCCAGAATGGAACGGCCCAGATTGGTGTGGATAACCACCCCGGTGGCGTTCAGGACACGCCGGAAACGCGGCCGGGCCTCGGCGCGGACAAAGGCTCTGGCGCGGGACAGAAGCTTCTCCCAGGCCAGATCATTTTCCCCGGCCGCGGCGCCCAGGCGGATTTCCTCCCGGCACAGCTCCAGAAAGCGCCCCACCAGTTCCTTCAGCAGGGGCCGGGGCGCGTCTTCATCCTCCAGAGCGCGCAGGAGCCGGTCTACAGGGGGAAGATGGCGAAAAAGGGATGACACTGAAGGCTCCTTGATAATGTTCACAGGCGGTCCGGGCCGCGCTTCACAGATCCAGACACTCGGGATGCAGCGCGTAATACGCACCCGCCAGATAGAGCGAGCCGCACACCAGGGTTGTTTTCCCCGGCGCGAGGGCTTCAGCCAGACTGTCCGCCACGGCCGCGCCGGGACCGAAACGCCGGGCCAGCTCCGCCGGATCGCTGGCTCTTTCCAGCGGCAGGGCCGGGATCACCACCTCGTCCGCCAGGGCCCGCAGGCGGGCGAGCATATCATCCGGCACTGTTTTGTCCCGCATGCTCTGGAAGACAAGACGCTGGAAATGTCTGTCTTCCCGCTCCAGCGCCTCGCACAGGGCGGTCAGGCCCATGGCGTTGTGCGCGCCGTCCACCAGAACGTGGCCGTGCCGGTGGAAGCGGCCGGGAAAATACGTTCTGGCGAGGGTCACTCTACACCGCGCCGGGTCGGATTTCCAGCCTCGCATCCCGGCCAGGGTATCCCAGGCCAGAAAGGCCAGCGCCGCGTTGTGCGTCTGATACGGCGGATGGCCGGGAAGCGTTTCCGGGGAAATGACCGTATCCGCAAACTCGAATGCGAAGCCCTCGGGGGATTTGTGGCTTGCGAGATCCCGAAGGGGCCATGCCCGGCCGGCGTGGTCGAACACGCGGCGGACTTCGGGGTTCTGGATGCCCGTCACGGCCGGGCAGCGGCCCAGTGCTCCGCTTTTGTCTCTGGCGATGTCTGGAAGCTCCGGCCCGAGAATATGTTCGTGATCGAGTCCCACGGGAGTCATGACGGTCAGATCGGCATCCACGGCGCAGGTGGCGTCGTGCGTGCCGCCGAGTCCGGCTTCCAGCACGGCAAGGTCCACCTTTTCGGCCCGGAAAAGATGCAGAGCCATGACCGTGACCAGCTCGAAATAGGTCAGCCCCACGTCGGCACATCGGGCCATGACCGCGTTGGCAGCCTCCAGCCAGCATTTTTCCGGCAGCAGCCGTCCGTCCACGCGGATGCGTTCCCGTACCGAAACCAGATGCGGCGAGGTGTAAAGCCCGGCACGCAGCCCATGAGCCTGTGCCAGGGCCGCCAGAAAAGAGGAAGTGGAGCCCTTGCCGTTGGTGCCCACCACATGGACCGCCGTGCTTTCCGGCCGGGACAGTTCCATTTTGTCCAGCGCCGCGTGCATGCGGTCCAGACCGAGACGCATGGAAAAAAGACCCAGGGAATCCAGATAGGCCGTGAAGTGTTCGAAAGACGGGAATTTCATGCTGCCTCCGCGGCGCTTGGTAATCCATTTGGATTATTGACTCAATCAGGAGGAGAGTGCGGCGGATAAAATACGGGAATGTCGAAGCGGGAGGCGGGGATTCGGTAGGGGGCGCGGGAGAGAGAACGTCCGGTTCCGGCGCGTTCCGGACAACCGTGGATGTACGCGGCTGCCCGGCGCACGCCGGGATCGGACGGATGAAGGGCGTGTTTTATCCGAGGGCCCCGGCGGCGGAGCGGCAGTGGCCTTCGGATGTGCCGCTCAGGGAGTTATGGGCCTGCATGGCGCAGAGCTTGCCGCACATGGTGCAGGTCTTGCCCTCGCGTTCGCGGTTTTCCTCCCAGCGCCTGCGGGGCAGTTCCTGATCCAGGGCCGCGGCGAACATGCCTTCCCAGTCCAGGTCCTTGCGCGCGGCGGACATGACCCGGTCACGGTCGATGGCCCCGGGCAGTCCCTTGGCGATGTCGCCGGAATGCGCGGCGATCCGGGCGCTGATCACGCCCATGCGCACGTCTTCCATGTCGGGCAGGCACAGATGCTCGGCCGGGGTCACGTAGCACAGGAAATCGGCCCCCGCCGCTGCCGCCGCCGCGCCGCCGATGGCCGCGGTGATATGGTCGTAGCCTGGAGCGAGGTCCGTGGTCAGCGGGCCCAGAACGTAGAAGGGCGCGTTGTCGCAGATGCGTTTTTGCAGCATGACGTTGCCCGCGATCTGGTTGAGGGGCATGTGTCCCGGCCCTTCGATCATGACCTGCACGCCCCGGGCCCTGGCTCTGCGGGCCAGCTTGCCGATGACCAGCAGTTCCTCGATCTGGGCCGCGTCCGTGGCGTCGCTGACTGCGCCGGGACGCAGGCCGTCGCCGAGACTCAAGGTCACGTCGTAGCGGAAGGCGATGTCGAGCAGGGCGTCGTAGTCTTCCAGCAGCGGGTTTTCGCGGCCGTTTCTGTCCATCCAGGCCGCGAGCAGCGCTCCGCCCCGGCTGACGATGCCGGCCACGCGGTCCTCGGCGTGGGTGCGGGCCACCGCGCCGCGGGTCACGCCGCAGTGCACGGTGATGTAGTCGATGCCTTCGGCGCACTGGGTTTCGATGGAATCAAGGAGCATGCGGGAGGTCATGGCCTCGATGCCCTTGCCTTCGTCCACCAGGTCGGCGGCCACGGCGTACATGGGCACCGCTCCGACCATGACCGGCGAGTGGTCCAGAATCAGACGGCGGGTGCGGGACAGATCGCGGCCCGTGGACAGGTCCATGACGCTGTGCGCTCCGGCCCTGACGGCCGCGTCCAGCTTGGCCAGTTCGACTTCCACCGAGCCCTGCACGCCGGATGTGCCGATGTTGGCGTTGACCTTGGTGCGCAGTCCCTGGCCGATGCCCTCGGCGGAGAATTCCCGGCCCACGTTTTTGGGAATGACGATCACTCCGCGGGCCACGCCCTGACGGATTTCCTCGGGAGTCCTGTTTTCCTTTTCGGCCACAACGGCCATTTCCGGGGTGATTTTGCCCTCCAGGGCCCAACTCAGCTGGGTCATGTGCGTCTCCTGCGAAAAAGGTAAAAAAAAGCCGCTCTCCATAAGGAAAGCGGCTGCATGCCCGATACGTTCAGACTTCCGTTTCCCTACGCTGGAATGATCCAGATCAGGTTCCAAGGGTATCATCTCAGGCCCTGAGGCCACCCCCAACGAACAGGCCTCCCTCTATACGCTTCGGTCCGTCCTGTAAACAGGCCGGATGCCGGACTTGGGTGCGGCCCCGGACACAATTTTCTTGCCGAGAGGCGGCGGGCTCGGGCAAGATCGCTATAATTTAATTCCGATCCGCAACAACGCTTTCTCCGGTGAAATCCGGCGTACACACGGAGGTTTTCATGCTCGACAGCGAAAACAATGCGGCCGTGGCCGTCAGCAACGGGGAATTGCTGCATTTCTTGCCCAGAATGGCCAATCGGCACGGCCTCATCACCGGGGCCACCGGCACGGGCAAGACCGTGACCATGCAGACTTTGGCCGAAACCTTCAGCCAGATGGGCGTGCCGGTCTTTGCCGCCGACGTGAAGGGCGATCTGTCCGGAGTGGCGGCCGAAGGCGGGAACAAGGACAGCGTGACCAAGCGGGTGGAGGCTTACGGCCTTCTGGACAGAGGGTTTGCCTTTCAGTCTTTTCCCGTGCAGTTCTGGGATGTTTTCGGAGAGCAGGGCGCTCCCGTGCGGGCCACGGTGAGCGGCATGGGGGCCACGCTTCTGGCGAGGCTTCTGAATCTGAACGATACCCAGACGGCCGTCCTGAACGTGGCCTTCAAACTGGCCGAGGATGAAGGGCTCGCCTTGGTGGACCTGAAGGACCTGCGCAAGATTCTCGAATACGCGGGCCTTAACGCGGGGCGGCTGTCCGTCGCGTACGGCAACATCCATCAGGGCTCCATAGGAGCCATCCAGCGCGGGCTGGCCGCTCTGGAGCAGGAAGGGGCCGGATTTTTTTTCGGCGAGCCGGACCTGAACATCGACGACCTCATGCAGGTCTTCGACGGCAAGGGCGTGATCAATATTCTGGCCGCCGACAAGCTGATGGCCTCGCCCAAAATCTACACCACATTTCTGCTCTGGCTGCTGACCAGACTGTTTTCCGCCCTGCCCGAAGTGGGGGACCCGGACAAGCCGGTGCTGGTCTTTTTCTTCGACGAGGCTCATTTGCTTTTCGACAACGCTCCGCGCGTGCTGCTGGAGCGGGTGGAACAGGTGGTGCGGCTGATCCGCTCCAAGGGCGTGGGTGTGTATTTCATTTCCCAGACACCTTCGGATATTCCGGATTCGGTGCTGGGGCAGCTCGGCAACCGGGTGCAGCACGCCCTGCGCGCATACACGCCCAAGGATCAGAAGGCGCTGAAGGCCGCGGCGCAGTCCTTCAGGGCCAACCCGGCCTTTGACACGGAAACGGCCATCGCCCAGCTGGGCACGGGAGAGGCTCTGGTTTCCTTTTTGGACGCCAAGGGTGCGCCCACTCCCGTGGAACGGGCCTTCATTCTGCCGCCCCAGGGGCAGATCGGCCCGCTGGACGAGGGCAGGCGCCGGAGCATGAACGCAAGTTCCCTGGTGTGCCGTTATTATTCGGAAGCGCGGGACAGGGAATCGGCCTACGAGATTCTGGACGCGCGTCTGAAAAGCGCTGCCGAGGAAAAGGCCGCGGCGGGCCGGACGAAGGAAGAGGAAAAGCTGCGGGCGGCCGAGGAAAAGGCCCGGCAGAAGGCCACCGAGCAGCGGACGCGCTTCTGGACGGGCGTGGCCAAGTCGGTCTTTGTACCCATCGTGCGGCAGTTCATCACCGGAATGATCAAAAGAAAATAGGCGGCATCGTGCAGGAACACATCATCACGATTCTCTCCGGCATACTGGCCGCAAACGAGTTCGTCATCAATGTCGCGGTGTCCATCATGGCCGGCGGGATGATCGGCCTTGAACGCAGCTATCACGGCCGTCCGGCGGGGTTCAGGACCCACGCTCTGGTCTGCCTGGGTTCGTCCATGCTCATGCTGGTCACGGTCTATCAGGAACAGTGGTTTTCCGGGGCCGTTCTGGAGACCGTGCGCGTCGATCCGACCCGGATGGCGCAGGGCGTCATGACGGGCATCGGCTTTCTCGGGGCGGGAGTGATCATCAAGGAGGGCGCTTCCATCCGGGGGCTGACCACTGCCGCGTCCATCTGGGTCACGGCGGCTCTGGGCATCGTGGCCGGAGTGGGACTGTATGCGCTGGTTGCCATCGGGACGTTCATCACCATCCTGACTCTGTCCCTGTTCAGATGGGTGGAAACCCACCTGCCGGTTCTGACCTACGCCAGTCATTCTCTGACGTGCGCCAAAGCCGCCATGATCCAGGAAGACGAACTGGTGGCCGTCATCAGAAAACACAAGATAGGCATCACGGGGATGAGCTATTCGGCGGTCAGCGGCGGCGGTTTCGAGTATTCCATGACCCTGAGCGCCAGAGATGCCCGCAACTTCAGAGCCCTCTCCCGGACTCTTCTGGAGATGGACGGCGTGCTCGGGTTTAAGATCACCCCCAAGGGCTTCTGAGGTTTACTCGATACAGCAGACCTGATTGCGGCCTTTTTTCTTGGCCTCGTAAAGGGCCTCGTCCACACGTTTGAGAAATGCGTCGGGCGCTTCTCCCTGTTTGTACTGGACCGCGCCGATGCTGACCGTGACGGGGCCGTTTTCAATGGAGATGCTCTGGGTGGAGGCACAGATGCGTCTGCCCACGTGGCGGGCTTCCTCCAGATTGGTCATGGGCAAAAGGATCAGAAATTCCTCTCCGCCGCTGCGCGCGGGCAGATCTTCCTTGCGGCATTCCCGCCGCAGCAGCGCCGCGAAGTCCTGCAGCACCTTGTCTCCGGCGCAATGCCCCAGCGTGTCGTTGATGCGTTTGAAGTGGTCCAGATCGGCCATGAGCAGGCTCAAGGGCTGATTGTGGCGTCCGGCCAGGGAAATGGCTTCCTGAAACCGGTCCATGAACGAGCGTCTGTTGGGCAGGCCGGTCAGGTAGTCGGTGCGGCTGATGCTTTCGATATTGGTTTTGGCAAGATTCAGCTCTCTGATTTTCAGCGCCAGCTCTTTTTCGGTTTTCTTCTGCTCGGAAATATCCACGATGATGCCGATAAGGGCCAGAGTCTCCTGCTTCGCATGCCGGAAGCCGCTGCTCCAGTACAGACAATGGCGGATTGTCCCGTCGGCGAAGGGGAAGTCCAGCTCCCGGTGCACGGTGCCCCCATGAGAAATGAGCCTGCTGTCTTCCTGCTGATAGCGGATCCGTTCGGACAGAGGCAGGAAAGGCAGGTCCATCACGGTCTTGCCGATCAGCTCCTCGGCAGTGACACCGAAGGCTTCCTCATAGGCGCGATTGATGGAGACGTAACGGGTATCGGCATCTTTGACAAAGACGGGAGTGGGCAGGGCCTTGAGCAGCTCGTTCTGGAAGAGCAGCTGTTCGGCCATATTTTTCTGGGTTTGCCGCTCTTTGGTGATATCCTTGACGACGCCGGCCATGCGCGGATGTTGATCGGGATATTCCAGGATTTTTCCCTGTATCTGGAGCCAGTGCCAGGAATCGTCTTCATGCCGCAGACGGAATTCCAGGGTGAGCACGTCCTGCCGCGCCGATCTGTCCCGGACGTATTGCAGGAGTTCATTTTGGACCGTTTCCCTGTCTTCGGGATGCACGCGCTTCAGCCAGGAAGAAAGAGTCGTCGGGACATGCCCTCCATCCTGAAAGCCAAGCAGCCGCAGACAGGATGGAGAGCAGGAAAGCGGCGTTTCGGGGGCGAGCGGATTGTGCCCGTCGAGGGGCAGAGTCCAGAAGCCCAGGTTGGAAAAACAGACACAGACCTCGAGCCGGGCCGCCTTGTCTTCGAGCAGCCGGCGCTGCTCCAGATCACGCAGCCGCCACGGGCGCAGGGGCGCGAGCGCCTCCTTTTCGTGCTCCTCGAGCCCGGACCAGATTTCCGCCTCGCTGTCCGGATCGCTGCCGTCTGTCAGCCAGCGCCGGAGCGCATCCATTTCTTTCATGATCGCCGTATCCGATTATTTCATGTTCCGCAGAAGGTTTTGTACGGGGTCGGCCAAGGTGTGGGTGGTTCGGCCAGATCCGCATACTCGGGTGAATTCTCGTAAGGCCGGGAAAGGGCTGAAAGAAGCCGCTCAAGAGGCGCAAGATTTCGTGCCGCGGCGGCCTCCAATGCCTCTTCCACCCGGCGGTTTCTGGGGATGACGGCCGGGTTGAGGGCGCGCATCCTCTTCCGGGCGTTCGCGATAGGCCCGCTCTGTCGGGTCAGTCTGGCTTCCCACCTGTCTCGCCAGGCCAGGAAGCCGGGCTCCCGGAAAAACGGCGTGCCGTGAGGCGTCTCCGGCGTCGTCTCTTCGGACAGGCCGCGCAAGGTGGCCGTGTAGTCGGCCCGGTGTTCCCGCATCAGCGCCAAAAGGTCCTGAGAGAGTTCCAGATCGCCGTCCTCCACGTTTTCAAGGCCGAGTTTCGCGGCCATGCCCGAAGTCCACGCGTGGCGGAACGCGTCCGGAAACGCGGCCAGGGCATCGGAGGCCATTTCCCTGGCCTGTTCTTCCCGGTCGTCGAAAAGGGGCAGCAAGGCCTCGGCGAAGCGGGTCAGATTCCATTGCATGACCGAGGGCTGGTTGCCGTAGGCATACCGGGCGTTGTGGTCGATGGAGCTGAACACGACGTCCGGGTC
>JAUMXF010000069.1:8021-13145 GCA_030529235.1 Pseudomonadota bacterium | reverse complement strand
CTGGACGGGAAGGGAGAGTGCCGCATCCGCACGGGGTTTGGATTCGCCGACCACATGCTGGAACTCATGGCGCACTGGGCCGGATTCGATCTTAAGCTTTCCTGCGAGGGCGACATGCACATCGACGCGCATCATTCTCTGGAGGACACGGGGCTGTGTCTCGGCGGGGCGTTGCATGCCGCTCTGGGAGACCGCCTGGGCATCGCCAGGGTGGGATGGGCCAGGGTGCCCATGGACGAGGCCCTGGTGGATGTCTGCCTGGACCTTTCGGGGCGCCCCTATCTGGTTTATGGGGAAGCCCTGCTGCCGCCTGTCGTGGCGGGGCAGGAAAAGGATCTGTGGCGGGAATTTTTCAAATCCCTGGCCGTGAAGGCGGGCATGAACCTGCATGTGCGCATGCTGTACGGCCAAAATGGGCATCACCTGCTGGAATCCGCCTTCAAGGGCGTGGGGCTGGCCCTGCGTCAGGCCGTGCGGCGGGAGCGGGAGGCCGTGCTCAGCACCAAGGGAGGGCTCGACACATGAGATATCTGCTGATCGTGCTGCTTTTTCTCTGTCCGGCCTGCGCCGCGCAGGTGAGGGGACCGGCCGTGCCGGATTCCGCCACGCTGGCCGTGGCTGGATTCATCCAGCCCCGGCATGACTGGGAACTGATGGCCGGTGTGCTGCCCGAGGAACCGGCAGTCTTGGACCCGGAGACACTCGGCGCCCTGGATGCGTCTCTTGCTTCGGCCCTGCGCGCGAACGGGCAGGCCTTCATGCATGCGGCCATGGTCCGCCAGTGCGAGGAAATCACGCTGGCCGAAAAGGAACGCCGCCGTTTCGAGACCGTGGATTACTGGCGGACCGTGGGAAGATGCATGAAGACGGACTATATGCTCGTTCCCTTCATGCTGCGCTGGCAGGAACGCGACGGCGGCGACTGGGGCGTGAACCGGCCGGCCGCGATCGTCATGGACATGTATCTGATCGAGGTGGCCTCGGGGAAGGTCCGGCGTTTTCACTTCGAGGAGGAGCAGCAGGGACTGGCCGAAAATCTTCTCAGCGGCGGGCGCTTTCTGAAGCGCAAGGGTCGCTGGCTCACGGCCCGCGACATCGCGGAGGAAGGCATGGACGCGGGACTCAAGGAGCTCGGGCTGTGAACATCTTTCCGGCGGTGGACATCAAGGACGGCCAGTGCGTCCGGCTCCGGCAGGGAGTGGAAGACGCGGTCACGGTCTTTTCCGAGGACCCGGTGACCGAGGCCCTCAGGTGGCAGGACATGGGCGCCGGATGGCTGCATGTCATTGACCTGGACGGCGCCTTCAGCGGAAAGCCGCGCAACATGGAACTCATCCGGGAACTGTGCGCCAGGATTTCCATTCCCGTGCAGCTGGGCGGCGGCATCCGCGATCTGCCGGTGGCGGCCGCTTATTTGGAAGCCGGAGTGACCCGGCTCATCATCGGCACCATGGCTCTGGAGGAGCCCGGACTTTTCCGGGACCTGTGCGCCGCCTTTCCCGGCCGCATCGGTGTGTCGCTGGACGCGCGCAACGGGCGGCTCAAGACCAGGGGCTGGGTGGGAGACGCGGGGAAGACCGTGGCCGAAGTCGTGCCGGAACTGGAAAGCGCGGGGGCATCCTTTTTCATCTATACGGACATCAGCCGCGACGGCATGCAGTCCGGCGTGAACGTGCCCGCCCTGAAGGCCCTGCTGGACCTGACGGATCGGCCCGTGCTCATTGCCGGAGGCATTTCCACTCTGGACGATATCCGCGCCGTGTACCCTCTGAGCCGGAAAGGACTGGCCGGAGTGATCACGGGCAAGGCCATTTACGCGGGCAGTCTGAATCTGCGGGAAGCGCTGGACTGGCTGGAGAAACAGGCCGCCTCGTGAAACGGCGGGCTGCGGAAGCGGCGGCAACAGCCCGGTGAAAGCCGGGCGTTCTTTTTTCAGGGCCGGTGCAGCGGCTCCGACAAGGGCCGGAGAGGACAGCTTATGCAGGACAAGGGCGCGACAATTCTGGCGGTGGACGACAGTCCGGCCACGTTGCAGGTGCTGACCCGTCATCTGGTCAAAGCCGGATATGTTCTGCACACATGCGCAAGTGTCGAGGAAGCGGGGGATTTTCTCGGCAGGACCGCCGTGGATCTGGTCATCACGGACTACAGGATGCCCGACTCCAGCGGGCTGGATCTCGTCAAGTACGTGCGCGAAAATTTCCGGGACACGGAAATCATGATGGTCACGGGCTATCCGTCCATCAACGGCGCGGTGGAAGCCATGCGCGACGGGGCCGTGGCCTATCTGCCCAAGCCTTTCACCGGCGAGGAACTGCTGGAGGCGGTGCGGGATATTCTGGACAGGCAGGCCCGGCGGCGTTTTGCCCATGCGGAGGACCGGGAGCCGGAAACCTACGGAATCATAGGCCGCTGTCCGGAAATGCGCACCGTGTTCGAACTGATCGGCAAGGCCTCGCGGACCAGCGCCAACGTGCTCATCTCCGGAGACTCCGGCACGGGCAAGGAACTGGTGGCCAGGGCCGTGCATTACAACAGTTCCCGCCGGGCGGCGGCCTTTGTGCCGGTGAACTGCGCGGCCATCCCCGAGACCCTGCTGGAAAGCGAACTCTTCGGGCACGTCAAGGGTGCGTTCAGCGGAGCGAAAGAAAGCCGCGCCGGATTCTTCGAGATCGCCAACGGCGGCACGATTTTTCTGGACGAGATCGGCGACTCCAGCCCCGGCCTGCAGGCCAAACTGCTGCGGGTCATGCAGAGCAAGGAATTCTGCATGGTGGGTTCGTCGCGCACCCGCACCGTGGATACCCGGATCATCGCGGCCACGCACAAGGACCTGCGCAAACTGGTGGAACAGGGGCTGTTCCGGGAGGACCTGTTCTACCGCATCCATGTGGTGGAGATTCATCTGCCGTCATTGGCCGGGCGCGGCGAAGACATCCTGTTGCTGGCCAACCATTTCCTGCGCAGGTTTTCCCAGGACATGGGGCGTTCCGCCGTCAGTCTGACGGACGAGGCCCTGAACGCCCTGACCCAGTACTCCTGGCCGGGCAATGTGCGCGAACTGGAGAACCTGCTGCAACGTCTGGTCGTTATCGGCGAGGGGCAGCGCATCGACATCACGGATCTCCCGGAGTCCATGCGTTTTTCTCTCGGCCGGAACCGTTATGGCGACAAAACCCTGGCCGAGGTGGAAGCCGAGCATATCCGCCATGTGCTGGCCCGCGTCGGCGGCAACAAGACAAAGGCCGCGGAAATTCTGGGTGTCGACCGCAAGACCCTGCGCGAGAAACTGAAGCGCCAGGGACTCGGTTGAGCCGGATCCGGCCGCTTTCATCAAATCTCGTCAAACTCTGCAACAAAACCAAGGAGCCTTCATGCTGCGCCCCATTGCTCCCGAAAAAGCCGACGCCCTGCTGCGGGCCGGAGAAGCCCGATTGATCGACATCCGCGACCCCGAGGAATTCGCGCGTCTTTCCATTCCTCAGGCCCGCCTGATCCCCCTGTCCGTCATCGGCAGGCATCCTCTGAAGGATGAAGGCGCGCCGGAACTTCCCGTCATTTTCACCTGCCGGTCCGGAAAGCGTACTGCCCGCGCCGAACAAACCCTGGCCCGTCTGGCTCCGGGGGCGTACCAGCTGGATGGAGGCATCAGCGCCTGGGAACGGGCCGGTCTGCCCGTGGAGCGGGCGCATATGCCGCTGTCCCTGTTTCGCCAGATTCAGATAGGCGCGGGCGGCCTGGTGCTGCTCGGTTCTCTGGGCGGCCTGTTCTGGCCGCCGCTTTATTGGCTGAGCGCCTTCGTGGGTGCCGGTCTCGTCTTTGCGGGCACCACGGGATTCTGCGGGCTGGGTGTTCTGTTGTCCCGCATGCCGTGGAATCAAACCCGGCCCTAGGGCGTTCATGAAGGCACACTCCGCGGCCCTGACCGCCGGTTCCGTGGCCAGCTTTCTTGTGCCGTTCATGATGTCGGCCGTGGCCATCGCCATGCCCGTCATCCAGACGGAATTCTCCGCCACTGCCGTGGAACTGAGCTGGATCGTGGGCAGCTACATCCTGACTCTGGCCGCCATTTTGCTGCCCGTGGGGCGTTTGTCGGACATCATCGGCCGCAAGCGGACCTTTGTCTGGGGTACCGGCGCATTCGTCTGTTCCTCCCTGTGCGCGTCTCTGGCCTGGTCCGCACCGTCCCTCATTGTTCTGCGCATATCGCAGGGCCTTGGCGCATCCATGATTCTGTCCACGGGCGTGGCCATTGTCACGGAGAGCTACCCGACGCACGAGCGCGGCCGGGCCATGGGCATCCTGGTGGCCTGCGTCTATCTGGGGCTGTCCGTGGGGCCGCTGGTGGGCGGATTCATGACCGGTCTGGCGGGCTGGCGGTCCATCTTCTTTCTGTGTCTGCTCCCCGGAATTCTGGGCTGGGTTCTGGCCCGGCGCATCCGGGGAGAATGGCGTCCGGCCCGGGAAGAGCGCTTCGATCTGCCCGGCGGTCTGTTTTACGCGCTGTTCGTCATTTGCTGCGTGGGCGGCCTGACCGGTCTGTCCCGGCCCGAGCGGGGATGGCCCCTGCTTGCCGGGGCCGCGCTGGCTGGATCACTTTTCTTTTTCCGCTCCAGAAGAGCTCCCCAGCCCATTGTGGAGCTGGCGCTGTTTCGCAACCGGACGTTCACCCTGTCCGGCCTGGCCACCATGATCAATTATTCAGGCACGGCCGCACTGGGGTTTCTGCTCAGTCTCTATCTTCAGGTGGTCAAGGGATTTTCACCCATGCAGGCCGGAATGGTCATGGTCATTCAGCCCGTGGTGCAGACGGTGCTGTCGCCCCTTGTGGGGATTCTGGCCGACCGCATCGACGCCGCGAAGCTGGCCAGTCTGGGCATGGGTATCTGCGGCGCGGGGCTGTGGCTGTTGCGCGAGGTGGGGACGGACACGCCCCTTTGGTGCATCGGAGCCGCGCTGTGCTTCATGGGGCTGGGGTTCGCCCTGTTCGCGTCCCCGAACATGATGGTCATCATGGGCAGTGTGGAGCCGAAGCACTACAGCATCGCCTCCAGCCTGATCGCGACCATGCGCACGTTCGGCATGTCCTTGTCCATCGGGGTCACGGGAGTGGTTTTCGATTTT
>JAUMXF010000069.1:0-8011 GCA_030529235.1 Pseudomonadota bacterium | reverse complement strand
CAGCCGGTGTCCGTGAACACCATCCCGGAATTTCTGGGTAGCATGACGCTGATTCTGGGTATCTGCGCCGGTCTTTGCGGACTTGGCGTGCTCTTTTCCCTGAGCCGGATGCGCGGCCGGGGTGCATGAGAGAGCGGAAGCCGCCTCTGCGCCCTTGTTCTGTCAGGTTCTCGTCTCCGTCCACTTGTCTATGGCCGGGGCCTCATAGGCGAAGAGTTTGTCCAGCAGGCCCTCAGGAGTGGAGTCTTCCAGAAGCATCCGCCTGTGGGGTTCCCTGATGAACCCCTCGGCCGTCGCGCCGTCGAAAAACGACAGCAGCGCGTCGAAAAATCCGTTTACATTGATAAGCCCGCACGGTTTTCTGTTCAGCCCGAGCTGGGACCAGGTCAGCAGTTCCGTCATTTCTTCTATGGTGCCGAATCCTCCGGGCAGGGCGATGAATCCGTCGGACAGCTCGAACATGGTCATCTTCCTTTCGTGCATGGAGTCAACGACGCGCAGTTCCGTCAGACCCCGATGGGAAACCCTGTGCGCGAAGGATCTGGGTATGATTCCGGTGACCTGTCCGCCTGCACGCAGAACGGTGTCGGCGATCCGGCCCATGAGGCCGGTCTCGGCCCCGCCGTACACGAGCTCCATATCCCGTCTGGCCAGCACGGCGCCCAGTCTCTCGGCCATTTCCATGTAAACGGGGGCAAAGCCGGGGTTGGAGCCGCAATTCACGCATATTCGTTTCATAGAACGATCTCAGTTGATGGACAGGAGCATGATGATCTTGGTGGAGACGATCATGCCCACCAGAGCCACGGGATATACCGTGGCATAGGCTGTGGCGGCATAGGCAGTCGGGCTCAGGGACGCGGCGGCTCCCAGGCCAGGAGTGGAGGTCATTCCGCCCGTCAGGACGCCGAGCATGCGCAGGAACGGAATTTTCAGTACAAGGCACAGGATTGTTCCGGCGGCGATGGGCGCCAGAGTGATGCCCGCTCCGGCCAGGAACAGGGGCAGGCCGTATTGATCCAGGGTCGGCAGCAGATTGCCTCCCGCCGCCGTGCCCACGGTAGCCAGAAAGAGGCTCAGGCCCAGATCCCGGAGCAGGGAATTGGTGGTGGACGGAAGCTCGGTGATGACCGGGCCGATCTGGCGGACGGCTCCGAAAAGCAGCCCGGCCATGAGTACGCCGCCCGTGGCTCCCAGAGTGAAGATGCCGAGTCCCGGCAGATAGAGGGGCATGGCGCCGAGCAGCAGTCCGCACAGCAATCCGGCCAGAAGCACGGCGGAATTGGTGGCGAAGAGGGCTGCGGCGTCGTCTCCCAGAAATTCCTTCACGTTTTCAAGGGCCTGAGCCTGGCCGACCACATGCAGAATATCGCCCTGACGCAGACGGGTATGCCCGCGGGCCGGACAGTCGAAGCCGTTGCGGGTGATGCGCGAAATCTGCACGCCGTAGACATGCTCCAGGTTGAGGGAATGCAGGGTCTTTCCGGCGACCTCGGGTCGGGACAGGAGAATTTCCTTCTTGGACAGGACGGAGCTGAACGTCATGTCCGCTTCCACCTCGGGGCCGATGATCACGGCGGTACGGCGCAGGGCTTCCCGGGTTCCGACCGCGCGGACGGTATCGCCCATGCCCAGCACCGTGTCGGCCCTGACCAGTTCCGGCGCGCCTGCTCCGCTTCGCAGCAGGCGGGTGATGGCCACTTCGTCCATGAGCAGGGGCAGGACCTCGGACAAGGGCGCGGAACACAGATTGGGATTGGTCACGCGCAGATGCGTGAATTCCATGAGCGGGTGCAGCCGGCTCAGCTCCTGTTCCATCTTTTCCTCTTCATGCCGGATGTTGGCACGCAGAATCCGCGGCAGCAGTTTGACTGCCAGCACCACGCCGACAACGCCGAAGGTGTAGGCTACGCCATAGGCCGCCGGAGCCGTGCTGTCGTGGGCCAGTTCCACGGCCACGGCCAGACCGGGGGTGGATGTCAGGGCTCCAGCGAAAAGACCGGCAGTGATCTCCTTGGAAAAACCGAGCCAGGCCTGGCCGCCCAGGGCGGTGAGCAGGGCCGCGGCGACCATGCCCAGAGCGGCCAGACTCAGGGACAGCCCTTCGCGTTTCATGGAGTGCAGAAATCCCGGCCCGGCCTGCTGTCCGACGGAGTAGATGAAAAGGATCAGGCCTAGACTCTGAAACACTCCGGGCAGCGTGAAGCCGGCCAGACCGAACAGCAATCCGCTGAAAACAATGCCCGAAGTGTCCAGGGAAAAAGTCCACAGCCGGATTCTGCCCAGCAGATACCCGGACAGGATCACGGCCAGCAGCAGAAAAAGAGGGTTTTGCAGAAGCGTCATGGGAGCTCCGGGTCGTTGAGAAGTGACTGTCTTCAACTGCATAGAAACCTTGTCGCGTGATGTCCAACAAACAAAATGCAGCCTGAACCGTGCCGGGGCTTTGTTTCTTGAGTCCATGCAGGAAGCCGGCAGAGTTGTCCGGCGGGCCGGGGGATTCCGTCCGGTTCCAGGAGATGAAGGCCATAGAGTGCGTGGCACCTATCTTGCTTTTATCATGGCTTGGGGGACACCATGAACATGCGTATTTTGTGGATTTTCGTATTGGCTTTTGCCGTCGGCGGATGTGCCACGGATAATCACGATATTTACATGCACGGCGTGCGCTATCACGATGACGCCAAAGTGGAGCTGAGCGAGTTGGAAGAAGCGGTCACGCCACTCAGTCTGCCGGGAAGGCCGCTGAAGGCGCTGATGCTGCCCTTTGCCGTGCGCCATGAGGCCGGGGTGCGCCGGGAGATCGGGCGGGAAACGGCGGATATTTTCCGCCGGGTCTGGCTGGCGGAAGAGGTTTTCAGCGTGCTGGAATATAACGCCACCGGTGTCTGGCCGGGTCTGGACGCGGCTCTGGCTCAGGCCAGAGCCAAAGGCGCCGACATTCTGGTCACGGGGAACGTCAGTCATTTTTTTGAAGGCTCGGGCACGGGACGGACGGCCGTGGGAGTCACTGTGGAGGCATACTGGGTGTCCAGCGCCGAACTGATCTGGTCCGCGGCTCAGGCCGGAGTCATGGACGGGGGGCTGGACAAGGATTTTGTCATTATCCGCACCACCCGGCGCTTGCCGCAACATCCCACCTATGCCGTCATCCGCGAGCTGGCCCGGAGCATGGGGTGGGCCTTGGCGTCTTACTGCGGCTGAAGGCGGCTTTGGAGGCGTCCCAATCAGACTGCCGCACTGTAATTGCAGTGGGCGGAAAACGAGTGTTCCGCCTGTCCGTTTTGAAAGCCGGGCAAGGCGGAACATCGAAAATAGGGCCGCAAGCCATTCGGAAAATATAAGCCCCGAGAGTTCCGGGGCGCAGACATCTTGTACCCGCTGTTTCCCTGTTACTTGACGAAATATCCCGCAGCCTTCCACGTTTTGTCTTTATCCAGCACAAAAGTTAATGTTTCGATTGCCGCTTCTTTTTTCTCAAATGTAGTGGAGAAAGTCACAACTGTGTATCTCCCGTCTGGGGCGCCTGGAAGGCTGTCGACCTGCTCCATCTTGTCCATTCTGCGCTGAATCACTTTCCCAAGAGGTTTGCGGAACCCGTTCAGGGTCAATATCCAGTTTTGTTCCGTTACGACGCCTTTGAAATATGCTGACGTTCTTTCCCAGCTTTTTCCATATTCTCCATTATCTATGAGAAAAAGCCATTCATTGGCTGTAAAGATTTGCATGTCGTTTGTCTCCTGCTCGGCGTGCGCAAAAGAAAACAGAAACATGGAAATGATAGCGGTGAACGTAATGTGAGTGAACATGGATTTCATGATGCTTTCTCCCCTGTGGTGTTAATCACAAAATGCTTTCGATGCAGTGCCCAGGTAAATTTGACAGGATGAGTCATTCCGCCACGGCTCGGCGCAGAGCCTTGGTCCGGGCGCGTCTGGCCTTGGCTTCCAGCCGCCGTTCTCTGGCCGCGCGGGACGGAGCGGTCGGCCGGCGCGTTTTGGGCCGGACAGCGGCCATGGCCACCAAATGCGCCAGACGTTGAAGGGCCTCCCGGCGATTACCTTCCTGGGTACGGTGGGCTTCCGCGCGCAGCACCAGTTCCTCGCCGGTTGTGATGCGTTTTCCGGCCAGAGCCAGCAACCGCGCCCGGCCGTCGGCAGAGAGACCTTCGATGGCGCAAAGCGCCACGCGCAGCCGCACGGCCGTGGCTACCTTGTTCACATTCTGGCCGCCGGGTCCGGAGGAACGGATGTATTCGAAGAAAATATGCTCGTCGCGGATGAAAATGGAAGAAGTGATGCGCATGGGCGATCAATGAAACAAGACGCCCCGGCTGGCAAGACGGAAAGGGCCGGAAATCATCGCGATTTCCGGCCCTGAAGGGACAGTTACCCGCAGGAGCCGGAGCACCCGCAGGAGCCGCAGCCGCCGCCTTCGGCGAATTTCATCTTCGATTCCACCCCGAAACCGCGATCCGCGTCGAAGGTGACTGTCACGGGCTTGGCCTGTTCGAACAGGTCTGGTTCCATCAGAAATGAATAGCCGTCGGCCTCGAACACCTGATCGTCATCCTTGCGTTCATCCAGGGCAAGGCTCAGACGCTGTCCGCCGCATCCGGACGCGAGATAAATGCGGATGGGCTCCTTGTCTTTGTCTGCGAAATGTATGTCCAATTGTTCTTTGGCCGCTGGTCTGAGTTCAAACATGGTTGTCTCCTCGGTTGAAGTGTAAGGCGCAGGTAAAACCCCGGACCGGCTTGTCAATGCCTGCCGTTGTCTTTGAACAGCACTTCAGGATTGAGGCAGGTTTCGGGCTTTTCTCCGGCGAGCATGGCCAGCAGGTTCCGCGCGGCCAGGAGGGCCATGTTGCCCCGGGTGGACGTGGTGGCCGAGCCGATGTGCGGCAGCAGCACCGTGTTGGGCAGTGCGGCCAGACCTTCGGCCATACGCGGCTCGAACTCGTACACATCGAGACCGGCCCCGGCGATGACGCCATCACGCAGGGCCGCCACCAGATCGTCTTCCTTGATCAGCGGCCCCCGGCCCGTATTGATCAGAATAGCCGTGTTTTTCATGCGGGCAAAGGTCTTTGCGTTGAAGAGATGCCGGTTGGCGGAAAGCAGCGGGGCGTGCAGACTGATATAGTCCGATTGCTCCAGCAGCTCCTCGAAGCCGACCAGCCGCGCGTCCAGTTCCCGGTCCAGCACTTCGTTTCTGCGGCCCGAGGAACTGGAATACAGCACAGGCATGCGAAATCCTCTAGACATGAGGGCCATGGCCGTGCCGATGCGTCCGGCCCCGACAATGCCCAGCGTCTTGCCGCACACGTCCGCCCCCAGAAACTGCAGAGGTCCCCAGCCTGTCCAGTTTCCGGACCGCATCGCCGCGTCGGCTTCGGCCACGCGCCGGGCCACGCCGAAAAGCAGCGCCCAGGCCAGCTCCGCCGTGGCGTCGGTCAGCACGCCGGGAGTGTTGGACACCGGAATGCCCCGCCGGGTGGCTTCGGGCACGTCGATATTGTCGAAGCCCACGGCATAGTTGGCATAGCCGCGCAGTTTCGGGGCCGCGTCGAAAAATGCCGCGTCGATGCGGTCCGTCAAAAGGCCCACCACTCCGTCCTTGTCACCGATCCGGGCCAGCAGTTCTTCTCTGGCCAGGGGACGGTCTTCGGGGTTTATCTCCACATCGCACACGGTTTCCAGAAGCTCGATCCCCTCGCGGGGGATGGCGCGGGTCACATATACCCTGGGTTTCATGGGGGCCTCCTGAGAGAGTTATGACGCGGTCCGGATTTTTCCCACCTGCCGGGCTACTTCAGGCCGGAAATGGATTCAAGGGCGGAAAACACTTCCATCCGTGCCGTGCGCCCTTCCGGACGGTGCCACCGGAGGCGTTGCGCGCCTCTGATGGCCCGATTCTTTTGACTTTTTGCGCCAAAATGCGCCGTCCGCCCTTTACAAGGAGTTTTTCGGCGTTAGATTGTGCCCGATTTTGACGGGAGAAAATTTCCACGCACGAGAGGAGAACGATATGGGCAAGATAATCGGAATAGATTTGGGCACCACCAACAGCTGCGTCTATGTGATGGAAGGCAAGGACGCCAAATGTATCACCAACCCCGAAGGCGGCCGGACCACGCCGTCTATCGTGGCTTTCACCGACAATGACCGTCTGGTGGGCGAAATCGCCAAGCGTCAGGCCGTGACCAACGCGGACAAAACCGTGTTCGCGGTCAAGCGCCTCATGGGCCGCCAGTTTAGCGATCCCAAGCTCAAGGACTGGATATCCAAGAGCCCGTACAAGATCGTGGCCGGCGCCAACGGTGACGCCTATGTGCAGATCGGCGACAAGAAATACAGCCCGGCGGAGATTTCCGCCCTCATTCTGCAGCGCCTCAAGAAGGACGCCGAAACCTATCTGGGCGAAACCGTGAGCGAAGCGGTCATCACCGTTCCGGCCTATTTCAACGACTCCCAGCGTCAGGCCACCAAGGACGCCGGGAAGATCGCGGGCCTGGACGTGAAGCGCATCATCAACGAGCCCACGGCCGCGTCCCTGGCCTATGGCTCGGACAAGAAGGCCAACGAGAAGATCGCGGTTTTCGATCTGGGCGGCGGCACCTTCGACATTTCCATTCTGGAAGTGGGCGACAACGTGGTCGAGGTGCGGGCCACCAACGGCGATACCTTCCTGGGCGGCGAGGACTTCGACCACGAGATCATCACCTGGATGGTGGACGAGTTCAAAAAGGAAAACGGCATCGATCTGTCCAAGGACAGAATGGCCCTTCAGCGTCTGAAGGAAGCCGCCGAGAAGGCCAAGAAGGACCTCTCCACCTCCATGGAGACGGACATCAATCTGCCGTTCATCACGGCGGACCAGAACGGTCCCAAGCATATGACCATGAAGCTGTCCCGGGCCAAGCTGGAATCCCTGTGCGAGCACCTCGTTGCCCGGACCATCGAACCCTGCCGCAAGGCTCTGGCCGACGCGGGCCTCAAGGCCGGAGACATCAACGAGGTCATTCTGGTCGGCGGCATGACCCGTATGCCTCTGGTCCAGAAGAAAGTGGGCGAATTCTTCGGCAAGGAGCCCAACCGCAGCGTGAACCCGGACGAAGTCGTGTCCATGGGTGCGGCCATTCAGGGCGGCATCCTCGCCGGAGACGTGAAGGACGTGCTGCTTCTGGACGTGACTCCTCTGTCGCTGGGTATCGAAACCCTGGGCGGCGTGTTCACCAAGCTCATCGACCGCAACACGACCATTCCCACGCGCAAGAGCAACACGTTCACCACGGCCGCGGACAATCAGCCCTCCGTGTCCATCCACGTGCTTCAGGGCGAGCGGCCCATGTGCGCGGACAACATGACTCTCGGGCGTTTCGAGCTGACCGGCATTCCCGCCGCGCCGCGCGGCGTGCCGCAGATTGAGGTGACCTTCGACATCGACGCCAACGGCATCGTCAATGTCTCGGCCAAGGATCTGGGCACGGGCAAGGAGCAGTCCATCCGCATCACGGCCTCCAGCGGTCTGAGCGACGCGGATATCGAGCGGCTGGTTAAGGAAGCGGAATCCCACGCCGAAGAGGACAAGAAGAAGCAGAAGCTCATCGAGGTCCGCAACAGCGCCGATACGCTCATCTATACCACGGAGAAATCCATCCGCGATCTGGGCGAGAACATCGACGCCGCGCTGAAGGCGGATATCGAAGGCAAGGCCGAAGCCCTGAAGAAGGTCATGGAAGGGGACGACGCGGACGCCATCCAGAAGTCCATGGACGAACTGGCCCAGGCCTCGCACAAGCTGGCCGAGCAGCTCTACGCCCAGAAGACCGAAGGAGCTCAGGCGGGTCCGCAGGACGCTCCGGGCGGAGAGACCAGAAAGGACGATGACGACGTGGTGGACGCCGACTACACCGAAGTGAAGTAGGCTGCCAATTGACACGAAAAAATGCCGGTCACTATAGCGGTCGGGCCCGCAAGGGCCGGGCCTCTTTTGTTCTTGGAATGTTT
>JAUMXF010000068.1:2133-13334 GCA_030529235.1 Pseudomonadota bacterium | reverse complement strand
TCGTTGATGACCTGCTGTGCCGAAGGCGGCAGTTTGTCCCACCAGGCCTTGTTGGCCATGGCCACCTGCATGCCATAGTTGTGCGCAGAAGTGATGGCGTACTTGAGCACCTCATGATGCTTGGCCCCGAAAAGATGCGGAAATGTATTTCCTTCGGCATCTATCGTGCCCTGCTGGAGGGCAGTATACACTTCCCCCCAGGCAATGGGAGCCGGATTGGTCCGCAACGCCTTGGCCACAGCCACCTCCACAGGAGAATCCGTGGTGCGCATCTTCAGTCCGGCCAGATCGGAAGCCTTGGTCACCGGACGCTTCACCGTCACAAAGTGACGGTATCCGTATTCCGCATACATGATGGGCTGCAAACCCACCTTGTTGGAGACTTCCTCGAAATAAGCGTGCAGCGGGCCGCCCTTGTCGATGGAAGCATACAGATTTTTCTGGAACTTGGGCGAAGTGATGTAGGGCAGGTCAAATACGGAAAACTCTCTGGCAAAAACCGCCAGATTGGGCGTGGAGCTCACTCCAACATCCAGAGAACCTTTCTGAGCTCCTTCAATGAGCACCCTGTCGCTGCCCAGCACGGCATTGGGAAACACCTGCACCGTGATCTTGCCGCCGGACTTCTCCTTCACCAGATCCGCAAATTTCTGGTAGGCCAGAGTAATATGATTGCCGGGAGGAGTCGTGTGCGCCAGACGAAACTTGATCTTCGGGCCGTCATAGTCTGCCAAAGCCGGGGAAGCGCACAGGCACAGAGACAGAACAGCCATGGTCATGCAGATTTTTTTCATGCACCACTCCTTTGAGGTTTGATTTTCAAAACAAAAATGCCGTCCGCCACCGCGGTATCTCCACGGCCGCCGCCCGTCAGCGGTCTTCCATGGGGATGTAATCCCGCCGGTTGGGGCCCACATAAATCTGCCGGGGGCGATGGATGCGCGTGTCTTCCTCCATGTACTGCTCGTGCCAGTGGGCGATCCAGCCGGGCATGCGGCCCATGGCGAACATGACCGGGAACATGTTCACGGGGATGTTCAGCGCGCGCAGGATGATGCCGGAATAGAAATCCACATTGGGATACAGATTGCGGGAGATGAAAAAGTCGTCCCGCAGGGCGGCGTCCGCCAGCTCCTGGGCGATGTCGAGCAGCGGGTCGCGCGTGTCCAGACTCTCCAGCAGTCTGGTGGCGCAGTCCTTGAGCACCCTGGCCCGCGGGTCGAAATTCTTGTAAATCCGGTGTCCGAAGCCCATCAGCCGGAACTCCTTGCGTTTGACCCGTTCGATGCATTCCGCAATGGAATGCTCCCCGGAATGAATGCGCTCCAGCATGCCGACCACGGCCGAATTGGCTCCGCCGTGCAGTCTGCCCCACAGCGCGCAGATACCCGCCGAAACCGAGGCGAACAGATTGGCGTCGGAAGAGCCGACCATACGCACCGTGGAGCAGGAGCAGTTCTGTTCGTGATCCGCGTGCACCAGCAGAAACAGATCCAGAGCCCGCCGGGCTTCGGCGGAAGGGAAATACTCCTTGTAGGGCACGGAAAACATCATGTGCAGAAAATTCTCGCAGTAGGACCGGCCGGGATCCGGATAGATGATGGGCAGCCCCTTGGACTTGCGGTAGCTGAAGGCCGCGATGGTGCGGACCTTGCTGATGAGCTTGGCCACGGCCATCCGGAATTCCTCCCAGGTGTCGATGCGGAGCAAATCCGGATGATACGTGCCGAGGGAATTGATCACCGCCGACAGGATGGCCATGGGGTGCCCATTGGGCGGGAACCCCTCGAAATGATGCATGAGATCCTCATGCAGCAGGGCCTGCTCTCCCAGGATGTTGCGAAAGGCCATGCGCTCCTCGCGGGTGGGCAGTTCCCCGAACACCAGCATCATGGCCGTTTCCACGAAGGAGCTTTGTTCGGCCAGCTGCTCGATGGGATACCCCCGGTAGCGCAGGACGCCCTTCTCCCCGTCCACAAAACTGATGGCGCTGTAGCACGCGCCGGTATTGGCAAACCCGGGGTCCAGAGTGATGACGCCCGATCTGGAACGCAGGGAACTCACGTCCACCGCCACTTCGTCTTCGGTGCCGCGTATCACGGGCAGTTCAAAGGTTTTGCCGTCTATGGTCAGCGTGGCTGTGTCTTTGCTCATGAATCACTCCTTTGTTCCTGCTCATGCCGCCACGGGACTGTCCAAACCCGTTCCGGAAAATTTCCGGCCCAGGTCCGCGCCGCCAGCGGCTCCCGTCACGAAAGCTCCTGACCGGCCGGCTCCCATTCCCACAGGGACAGCCGCATTTCCACCAGCTCTTCCTCGTAGTTGTGGACCACGGACAGGCCGAAACGCCTGGCCAGCCCGATCATGCCCTTGTTGCGGGGCATGGTCTGCCCGTCCAGGTAGCGGGTGCCCCGGCTCTTGCAATACCGGATCATCTTTTCGAACAGAAGGGAGCCCAGGCCCGTGCCCTTCATGTCGGTGCGGATGATGATGGCGAATTCCGCCGAAGAATTGTCCGGCTTGGTGGAGGTGCGCACCACGCCCAGGGTTTCCGCCTCCCCGCCGGTCTGGCGCGTGGCGATGAAGGCCATTTCCCGGTCGTAGTCGATCTGGGTGAAACGGGTCATGTCGTCCAGCACGAAATTCTGGACCAGTCCGAAGAAGCGCAGCCGCAGGTCCTCTTCGTCCAGCTTCTCGATGAATTGCAGGTGGGCCGCGGCATCCTCCGGCCGGATGGGCCGCAGAAGCAACCGCGAGCCGTCTTTGAGCCGCACGGCTTCTTCCAGTTCTCTCGGATATGGCCGGATGGCCAGCCGTTCCGGCCCGCAGCACGAGCATTCCCGGACCCATATCCGCGCGCCCAGGGCCAGCACGCCCTTGTCGTCGGCAAAGACCGGGTTCATCTCCACGGTGACGATCTGCGGCAGGTCGATGACCATCTGGCTGACCTGAATCAGAGCCAGGCAGATATCGTCCATGTCGGCCGGAGCCTGACGCCGGGAGCCCTCCAGCAGCCTGGAAATGCGGGTGCGGGAGATCAGTTCGCGGGCCAGCCCCATGTTCAGGGGCGGCAGAGCCGCGGCCTGATCGTTGATGACGGAGGATGCCACGCCGCCGTGACCGAAACGCAGCACCGGCCCGAAGGTTTTGTCCGTGACCACGGAAATGAACAGCTCGTGCGCTCCCGGTCTGCGGCCCATCTTCTGCACGACGAAGCCGTCGATATAGGCGTTCGGCATGCGCGCGTGCACACGGGCGGACATGTTGGCCGCGGCCTCGAAAAGCAGGTCCGGCGTGGTCAGATCGAGGGCGATGCCGCCGATGTCCGACGGATGGGCGATCTGCGGCGAGCGGATCTTGAGGGCCACAGGGTAGCCGAGCTCCGCCGCCGCTTCCACGGCCTGCATGGCCGACTTGCAGATCCGGGTTTCCACCACGGGCAGTCCGTAGGCCGCGAGCACCTGCCGGGATTCCTCCTCGGACAGCTTTGTGCGCCCATCCTCCAGAGCGGCGGCAATGACCTGGGCGGCGCGGGCCGTGTCGGGAAAGAAGTCGGCGGGCAGGGAGTCGGGGGTCTGCATCAGAATCTGCTGGATGCGCTTGTAGCGGAGCATGTGCAGGTAGGTCATGATCGCCTTGCCGGGCCGGTCGAACACCGGAACGGAGGCTTCGTCGAAAATCTCCTTGGTGTCCCGTACCGTTTCCTCGCCCAGCCAGTTGGCCAGCACCAGGCACCGGCTGGTCTTGGCCACCTGGGTCACGGCCCGGGCGATGTCCAGGCTGGAGGCTCCGGGCAGGGGCACATGCAAAATGAGCACGCAGCCCACGCCCCTGGCCTTGGTCAGAACGCTCAGCACCCGGGCGTACACGTCCGGCGCGGCGTTGTAGGGCAAAGACACCGGGTTGTCCGAGCACCGCTCCGGCCCCAGAATCTCTTCGAGCTTGAGCTGAAGGTCCTCGTTGATGGGCGCGAGCACGCCGCCTCCGGCAATGAGCGCGTCGGCACCCAGAAGTCCCATGCTTTGCCCGTTGGTCATGATGGCCAGATCGTTGCCGCGCAGGGGCCTGTAATTGGCCAGGGTCCGCGCGCCCTCGAAGAGCAGATCGATGTCGTCCACCCGGACCATGCCCGCCCGGCGGAAGGCCGCGTCGTAGATGAGGTCCAGATCGTCTTCGGTCAGATCGGCGGCGGCGTCACGCAGCTCGCAGGGCAGACGCCTGGGCCGGATGACCAGAATAGGCTTGCTGCGGGCGCTGGCCCGGGCCGCGGACATGAACCGGCGGGCGTCCTGAATGCTTTCCACATACAGCAGGATGGAGCGCGTGGCCGGGTCCTCGCCCAGGTAATCGAGCACGGAACTGAAATCCACGTCCAGCTGGCGGCCCAGGGAAATGCAGTGCGAGAAACCGATGTTGTTGTTCTTGGCCCAGTCCAGAACCGATTCGAAAAGGCTGTCGGACTGGGTCACGAAGGCGATGCGCCCCTCTCTGGCGCCCACCTTGGACAGACTGGCGTTGATTCCCGACGCGGGCACGATCATCCCCAGACTGCCGGGCCCCAACACGCGGATGCGCTTGTCCCGGACCACGGCCCGGATTTGTTCGTCGATTTTTGTCCGTTCGGAGGCTTCCAGCAGATCGTAATCCGGGTCCATAATCAGGGCCGCGCGAGTGCCGTTGTCGGCCAGTTCGGCCAGACGCTCCGGAGCCTCGTGAACGGGCGAGCAGATGATGGCCAGATCCGGCGTCAGCGGCAGGGATTTCACGTCCGCATAGGACAGCACGCCGAAAATGGCCTCCTGGGTCCCGGAAACGGGCAGCACCGGTCCCAGGAATTTTCCGGACATGAGATTGGCCATGAGCGTGGCGCTGACCGATCCCGCCTCGCGGGAAGCGCCGATGATGGCCAGAGAATTGGGCTTGAACAGCAGATTCAGGGGATTCACGCTCATCGTTCAAAAGACTCCGTTTACCTGAAAAGAAGAAGACGAAGTGCCCGCGCGACCGCCAGTCCGTCAATTTCAGCCACTTACCAGAAAAGGCGGGAAAACGAAATCCATTTCTTCTACATCCCGTTCCCGGACACGAAATCACGCCCGAACCCGTCACAGGAGGACGCCATGCCCGCTGAAAACACCAGACCGCTTCTTTTCGAACCGCCCGCCACACCGAGGGCGCATGTCGCCGGCATGGCCGCCTACGAAGAACTGTACCGCCGGGCGGACCAGGATCCCGAAGGCTACTGGGCCGGACGGGCTGAAGAGCTGATCAGCTGGAGCAGACCCTGGGACAAAGTCATGGACTGCGACATGGATGCGGCCCGGATCGGATGGTTCACGGGCGGCCGGCTGAACGTCAGTCACAACTGCCTGGACCGGCACGTGAAGAAGGGGCTGGGGGACAAAACGGCCATCATCTGGCAGGGCGAGCCCGAGGACGATGTGCGCCGCATTTCCTACGCCGAACTGCTGACCGAGGTCGGCCGTTTCGCCAACGCCCTGAAAAAGCTCGGCGTGGGCCGGGGCGACCGGGTGGCCCTGTACATGCCCATGGTGCCGGAACTGGCCGTGGCCATGCTGGCCTGCACCCGCATCGGCGCCATCCATTCCGCCGTATTCGCCGGATTCTCGGCCTCCAGTCTGCAAAACCGCATCCAGGACTGCGAAGCCAAGGTGCTGGTCACGGCCGACGCCGTGCCCCGCGCGGGACGGAAAATCCCCCTGAAGGGCAATGTGGACGAGGCCCTGGCCGGGTGTCCGTCCGTGACCGCCTGCGTGGTGCTGCGGCGGGCCGGAAACGACATTTCCATGACCGAAGGCCGCGACATCTGGTGGCACGACCTCATGTCCGATCCGGATCTCTCCGCCCTCTGCCCCTGCGAGGACATGGACTCCGAGGACACGCTGCTGCTCCTCTACACCAGCGGCTCCACGGGCAAGCCCAAGGGCGTGGTGCACACCACCGGCGGCTATCTGACCTACGCGGCCCACACCTGCCAGCTGGTCTTCAACCTTCACGACGACGACATCCACTTCTGCACCGCCGACATCGGCTGGATCACCGGGCACACCTACATTCTCTACGGCCCCCTGGCCCTTGGCGTGACCACGGTCATGTTCGAGGGGGTGCCCTCCTATCCCGACCCGTCACGGTTCTGGCAGATCGTGGAAAAATTCGCCGTGACCAGTTTCTACACCGCGCCCACGGCCATCCGGGCGCTCATGCGCGAAGGCGTGGAATGGACCCGCAAGAACGATCTGTCCTCCCTGCGGGTGCTGGGCAGCGTGGGCGAGCCCATCAATCCCGAAGCCTGGATGTGGTACCACGAAAATATCGGCCGCTCCCGGCTGCCCGTGGCGGACACCTGGTGGCAGACCGAAACGGGCGGCATCCTCATTTCCGCCCTGCCCTTCGCCACGCCGCTCAAACCCGGCTCGGCGGCCCTGCCTCTGCCCGGCATCCGGGCCAGTGTGGTCGATGCCGACGGCAACCCCGTCCCGGCGGGCGAAAGCGGCAATCTGATTGTGGAGCGGCCCTGGCCGGGCATGCTGCGTGGCATCTTCCGCGACCCGGAGCGCTTCCGGCAGCAGTACTTCGGGCGTTTTCGCGGACGCTACGAATCGGGCGACGGCGCACGCCGGGACGAAGACGGTTATTTCTGGATTCTGGGCCGTCTGGACGACGTGATCAACGTCTCCGGGCACCGGCTGGGTACGGCGGAAATCGAGTCCGCCCTGGTCTCGCACCCGGCCGTGGCCGAGGCGGCCGTGGTGGGCATGCCTCACGAAATCAAGGGACAGGCCGTTTACGCCTACGTCACCCTGCGCGCCGATGCCGACGAGTCCGACGAACTGGTCAAAGAGCTGCGCGCCCATGTACGCAAGGAAATCGGTCCTCTGGCCGCGCCGGAAGTGATCCAGTTCGCCGAAAACCTGCCCAAGACCCGCAGCGGAAAGATCATGCGCCGGGTACTGCGCAAGATCACCGAAGGCTCCACCGCCATGGAGGACTTCGGGGACACCTCCACCCTGGCCGATCCGTCGGTCATACAGGACCTCATCGCCGGCAGGGTCTGACCCGGCCAAACCGTCTGGGCCGCAACTTCCCCGGGACTACAAGCCCGCGAAACGCTGGACACCGCCCGCGTTTTGCGGGCATTTTCCGCTTCGGCCGCACGGCCGAAATCTCCGGAGAAATTGTCCATGACCAATAACGATATCCTGCGCCGCCTGCGCTACGCCCTGCGTCTGGGCAACGCGCGGCTCACGGCCCTCTTTGCTCTGGGCGGGCATGCCCTGAGCGAAGCCGATCTGGACCTGTTCCTCCGGAAGGACGACGATCCGCAAAGCGTGGAATGCCCGGATATCCTGCTGGGCGCGTTTCTGGACGGACTGATCGTTTCCCGGCGCGGGCCGGGAAACGAACCGCCGGACGGCGAACTGGACAACAACACCATCCTGCGCAAGCTGCGCATCGCTTTGGAACTCAAAGACACGGACATGCTGTGCATCCTCGAAAGCGCGGGCCTCACCCTGTCCAAATCCGAACTCGCCGCGCTGTTCCGGCGGCCGGACCATCGCAATTTCAAGCCCTGCGGCGACCAGCTGCTGCGGAAGTTCCTGACCGGCCTGGCCCGGACTTCACGCCAGCAAAAATAACCCGCACCCGCCAGGCCAGCAGGACAAAATCCATCGCTTCAGCCTGAAACGGAACCATGCTCAGGGTTTCGGCACAAATGCCGGTCCGCCACGGACACAAAAAATCACCCCCCGCCAGACAGCGAGGGGTGATTTTCATTTTCGCGGTGTCCCGAAGGACGGGTCGGTTACCGCTTCTGGTAAACGCCCTTCAGCACGGCCTCGATGCGGCGGTTCTGCGCACGGCCGTCCTTGGTCTTGTTGTCGGCGATGGGCTGGGTCATGCCGTATCCGACAGCAGTCAGGCGGGCGCCGTCCATGCCCAGCTTCTCGACCAGGTAGGCACGGACGCTCTTGGCCCGGCGCTCGGACAGCTTCTGGTTGTACGCGGCCTTGCCCACGGAGTCGGTGTGACCGCCGATCTCGATGTCCACGCCGGGATACTGCTTGGCGAACTCGGCGAAGTTGGCCAGTTCCTGGTGGTAGATGGACTTGACTTCGGACTTGTCGAAATCAAAGAGCACCTTCAGCTGCATCTTCACCGGGATGGGGCATCCGTCGGCGTCAACAGCCAGATCGCGGGGAGTGTCGGGGCACTTGTCTCTGGAATTGGGCACGCCGTCGCCGTCGTCGTCGCCGTCGACAGGAGCGGCCGGAGCGGCACCCTCATAGAACACGTCCTTGATGAACTGCTGCAGAGCGGCGTCATCGGCGATCTGCTCGGCGGAAACAGCGACGCCGCAGGGCTTCACATTCGTGATGTTGTCCAGCAGAGCCTGATTGCCGGCGACAGAGTCGGCAAAGCTTATGGTGTGGAAACAAACGCCGTATTTTTCGGCCAGATCGGAAGCGACCTTCACGGAATCCGTACCGGTGTTTTCACGGCCATCGGAGAGAATGATTACGGCATTGCGTCCAGAGACACCCTGCAGGGCAGGTTCGAGAGCCTTCAGACCTTCGCCCAGAGGAGTCGGCCGGGAGCCGATCACTGTGGGCAGCTTGGCGATGGAATCGCCGAATCCGGCGGAGGAATAGGTCTCCAGAGCCTGGATTTCCCGGGCCGGAGCCGCGGTGGCCAGAGCGCCTTTGTACCCCAGCTCCATCAGATTGGAGTTGATGCGCTCCATAATGGATTTGGCCAGGACGACTTTCTTTTCCTTGGTGCCGACATAGTTTTCATCCATGGAACCCGATGTGTCGACCAGGAAGATAAAATTATCGACCTTGGGCGCATAGGTTCCGGCGGACACGGCCGTGGAAGCCGCGAACATCGCCAGCAACAGACACAACACAGCCAGTTTGCTCACTTTCATCCTTCAACTCCTCTTTGCGTTGACAATTCATCAAAAATAGGACGGACTTCTTACGGAATACGTCGGTCAAGCCTGTTAGCAGCAACCGGCCGTCCTGTCAAAGCCACAAAAAAATGGATGCCTTTCTTTTCGCGTCTGCGGACCGGAATCAGTAAGGAAGCCTCCCCTTCTTCCCTGTGAAACCACTGGTGAAAAATACTCCCGCCGCCCATACTTTACAAGCGATTATTCTGCATCTGGACATGGACGCCTTTTTCGCTTCCGTGGAGCAGGCCGACGATCCGGCCCTGCGCGGCCTGCCCGTGGTCGTCGGCGACTCTCCGCGCGGCGTGGTCTCCGCCGCATCCTACGAAGCCAGAAAATACGGCGTTCATTCGGCCATGCCCATCGCCCGGGCCCGGAAGCTCTGCCCGCAGGCCGTGTTTCTGCCGGGCCGCATGTTCCGGTACAGGGAGGTCTCGCGTCAGGTCATGGCCCTCATCCGCACGCACTGTCCCGTGGTGGAGCAGGCCTCCGTGGACGAGGCCTACGCGGATATCTCCGGCATGGAACGCATTCTGCCGTCACCGGAAATCCTGGCCGGAAATCTCAAGAAGGCCATCAGGGACAGCACGGGCCTGAGCTGCTCCATCGGCATCGCCCCCAACAAGTTCCTGGCCAAGATCGCCTCGGCCTGGCGCAAACCCGACGGACTGACCGTCATTTCCCCGGAAGCCGCAGAAGACTTCCTGCGCGACCTGCCCGTAACCCGAATACCCGGCGTGGGCCGGCGCATGCGGGAGGAACTGCACCTGCTCGGCGCCGTCCGTATCCGGGATGTTCTGACCCGGCCGAGGGAGTTCTGGACCGAAGCGCTGGGAAAGCGCGGCAACACGCTGTACGACAGGTCCCTGGGCGTCGATCCGTCACCTGTGGTCCCATACGCCGAAGCGCAGTCCTGCAGCGCGGAGAACACCTTTGTGGAAGACACGGCGGATCCGCAAATTCTGGAGCACTGGCTGCTGGTTCAGGCCGAACGCGTCGGCGCGGAATTGCGGGCTCTGGGCAAAAAAGGAGCCACGATCACCCTGAAGATCAGATTTCAGGACTTTTCCCTCATCACCCGCAGCAAAACCCTGTCCCGGCCCACGGACATCACCAGGGAAATCCACGAAACCGCCCGCCGCCTTCTGGCCGGACAGAAACTGGCCGGCAAGGTCCGGCTCATCGGCCTGGGCGTCTCCAACTTCCGAAGCGGAAAAGACATGCTGCCCCTGCTCACGGATGCCAGACGGGAAAGGGAGGAGCATCTGGACCGGACCATGGACCGCATCCGGGCCAGATTCGGCGCCGCGAGCATCGTACGCGCCGATGCCGTCCACGATACGGAACATGTGGTCCGGGATACGCTTTCCCTGAAAAACCGGAAACCCGGATAGCCGGAAGCCGGGCCGCGCGGGCTTGTCAAAACGCTTTTTTCCTGTTTGGAAGCGCCAGTTCAAAAAGCACCCATCTCTTTCTTCGAGGATACGCCATGTTCACTCACGCCATCACCCGTCTGCCCGGCCCGGATTTTCACCAGGGCCTGACCACCTCGGCCCTGCCCGCTCCGGATCTGGACAAGGCTCTCGAACAGCACGCCGCCTACGTGCACTGTCTGCGCTCTCTGGGACTGGCCGTCACGGTGCTGCCCGCCGCGCCGGGCTTTCCCGACGCCTGCTTTGTGGAGGACACGGCGGTGGTCGTAAGGGAAACGGCCGTCATCACCCGGCCCGGCGCTCCTTCCCGGCAGGGGGAGACCGTATCCATCGCCGCGGCCCTTGCGCCCCTGCGGCCCCTGACCCGGATCGAAGCCCCCGGCACTCTGGACGGCGGCGACATTCTGCAGGTCGGGAAGCGCTTTTTCATCGGCATTTCGGACAGAACCAACGAGGAAGGCGCGCGGCAGCTTTCCGCCATTCTGGAAGAGCACGGCTACACGGCAGCCGTCATCCGCGTGGGTGCCGGGCTCCATCTGAAATCGAGCCTCAACTACGTCGGCGAAGACACCATGCTGGTCACCAGAAATTTCGCCGGGCACTCCGCCATCGCGGACTTCAGGCAGATAGTCTGCCCCAGAGGCGAGGAATACGCGGCCAACACGCTCTTCGTGAACGGCACGCTGATCATGCCCGCCGGATATCCCGAAACCCGCGCCCTGCTGGACACCCTCTCCCTGCCCGTCGTGGAGATCGATTCCAGCGAATACCGCAAGATGGACGGCGGACTGACC
>JAUMXF010000068.1:0-2101 GCA_030529235.1 Pseudomonadota bacterium | reverse complement strand
GGATATTCGTTTCCGGATACGCGAAGCGAGGTGCCAACATGGAAATCTTCCGGGACCGCTACAAGAGGGAATTCGTCGAGGTGGCCTGCCCCAGATGCAAGCAGACCAAGATCGTCTGCCTGCCTGAGGAGGACATCCCCGAATGCGAATTCTGCAAGGTGAAGATGAACATCAAGGAAATTCTGACCGAAGGAAAATACTAATCCCCAACTATCAGGAGGCTCTATGCGTCGTCTGCTTCTCATCGTCCCGGCTCTCTTCCTCTATCTGAGCGCCCTGCCGGTCCTCGCCGCGGACCACGAACTGGCCCAGAAATCCACTCTGAACGCCATCCTCAAGCGCGGAGAGCTTCGTGTGGGCCTCGATCCCGGGTACATGCCCTTCGAAATGACGGACAAGAAAGGCAACATCGTCGGCTTCGACGTCGATCTGGCCAAGGAAATGGCCAAGGCCATGGGCGTGAAGCTGAAAATCGTCAACACGGACTACGACGGCATCATTCCGGCCCTCATGGCCGACAAATTCGACATCATCATCAGCGGCATAACCATCAACCAGGAACGCAACCTGCAGATCAACTTCGCCGGGCCGTACATCGTCGCGGGACAGGCCATTCTGCTCAGCAAGAAGCACGAGGGCAAAATCACTTCCTACAAAGACCTGAACGACCCCAAATACGTGGTCGTCTCCCGCATCGGCACCACCGGCGAGCAGGCCGTCAAACGCATGATCCCCAAGGCCCAGTACAAGAGCTTCGAGAAAGAACCCGACGGGGCCATGGAAGTGGTCAACGGTCAGGGCGACGCCTTCGTGTACGACCTGCCCTTCTGCGTGGTCTTCATGGCCCAGCAAGGCGGCAAGAACCTGGTGCTGCTGGACAAGCCCTTCACCTACGAACCCCTGGGCTTCGGCATCAGGAAGGGCGATCCCGATTTCCTGAACTGGCTGGACAACTTCCTGTACCAGATCAAGGAAGACGGCCGTTACGAGCGCATCTACACCAAGTGGATCAAGAGCACGGAATGGCTGAAGGACGTGCAGTAGGCTGACGGAACACAGCGGGAATCCGGCCGGATCCGGATTCCCGGCTCATCATCAACATACCGGATATACGATGGCCACATACGCGGGACTCGACCGGCCCAAAAGCAGAGCTTACTTCCGGGTCTGGACGGGCGTTTTTTTTCTGGGGACTCTGGCTCTGGTCAGTCTGCTCTATTTTTGCACCAAGAAAGTCGAATACACGTGGCGCTGGAACCGGGTGCCCCAATACTTCCTCTATGAGGAAAAAACGGAAATCCGGGCCGAAACGGAAGGGGAAATCGTCCAGATCACTCCCCTCGGACAGGAATCCCGGGTGCTCATCCGGGGCGCGGACGGCGAGGAAAGCCACGACGTGCCCTCCTCTTCCCTGCTGCTGACCGAGGGTGACTACGTCTATCCGGGCGACGTGCTCGGCTCCTTTTCCCGCCACAAGGCCGGCATTCTGGTGGAGGGCCTGCTGCTGACGCTTGAGGTCAGCGCCCTGGCCATTGTTCTGGGTATCGTGCTCGGCCTGTTCACGGGTCTGGCCCGCATTTCCGAAAACCCGGCCCTGCGCTGGGGAGCCATCGCCTATATCGAGCTCATCCGGGGCTCTCCGCTTCTGGTCCAGATTTTCCTGTGGTATTTCGTAGGCGGCACGGTCATCAACGCCATGCTCTCCCAGTACGGGCTCGCGCAGATTTCACCCCTGTGGTTCGGCGTTCTGGCGCTGGCCATCTTCACCGGCGCCTACACGGCGGAAATCGTGCGCGCAGGCATCCAGTCCGTGCACCGCGGGCAGATGGAAGCCGCCCGCTCTCTGGGCCTGACCTACGCCCAGGCCATGCGCAAGGTCATCCTGCCTCAGGCTTTCCGCCGGATTCTGCCGCCTCTGGCCGGCCAGTTCATCAGCCTGGTCAAGGACTCGTCCCTGCTTGGGGTCATTTCCATCCGCGAACTGACCAAGGCTTCCCGCGAAGTAGTCACCTCGTCGCTCCAGCCTTTTGAAATCTGGATCGTGTGTGCCATTTTGTATCTCGTCCTGACTTTCACCCTGTCCATGTTCGTGCAGTACCTC
>JAUMXF010000067.1 GCA_030529235.1 Pseudomonadota bacterium | reverse complement strand
TCGATATGGCTGATTCTGGCTTCCAGAAGTCCCTGCCGTTCGCGGGCTGCGTCGTACCCGGCATTTTCCCGCAGATCGCCTTCCTCGCGGGCTTCCTTGATGGCCTGAATGACTGCCGGACGCTCCTTTTTCAACTCTTCCAGTTCCTTTTCCAAACGCTTGAAGCCTTCGACTGAAATGGGAATCCTGCTCATGTCTTCCTGTACCTGACGGCGCAAATGGGCCCAAATAAAAAAAGAAGCTTTGTTCACCGGGCGCCCATGATGAACAAAGCATGACAACATTGTTTTTTGTACGCAGACACAGCTCCAATAGGCGATACCCCAAAGGAGGTCAACCTCCCCCCCTTTTCCGGAGAAAAGGCCGGGTTGATTCAGAAGTCCATTGCGGGCATAGTGCTTGCCGTCAACGGACATTCACCTTCAACCTTCACAGGAGGGCTCATGCCCGCATCAAATTATACGCTTTTCAGCGGCGGCGCCCAGGGAGCCGAAGCGGAATTCGGCCGCATGGCTGAAAAATACGGCGTGCAGGAAGTGACTTTCGCCTTCGAGGGACACAAAATCGAACGTTCCAGAGGCCTGCGGATGCTGACCCCGGAAGAACTGATGCGCAAGGATGTCAGCCTGAGCTATGTGTCCAGGCTCCTGAACAGGACCTTCACCAACGCGCCCCTCATGCGTAAAATCCTGCAGACCATCATGTATCAGGTGGATTCCGGACACGAAATCTTCGTCATCGGCACCATCATGGAAGACGGCACGGTCAAGGGCGGCACGGGCTGGGGCACCGAATTCGCCAAAATCTGCAACAAACCGCTGTACGCCTTCGGGCAGGTGCGGAACGCCTGGCACAGATGGACCGGCGAAACCTGGGAGCGCTGCGACACGCCCACCATCACCGCCCGGCATTTCAGCGGCACCGGAACCCGCTTTCTCGAAGACAACGGACGTCAGGCCATCGCCGACCTGTTCGCCAAGTCTTTCGGCAAATAGGCCGCCATATCCGGACGCTGTCTGGCCTTCCCGGGCAGGGATTTCATCCCTGCCTTTTTCATTGCCCGGCCCGCCGCGAAGCAGAAATTTCCGGATCAGACCCGAATCCCGGGGGCATGAAAATTCCGCTCCCGCTCCAGCAGGGCGCGTTTACGCTCCACACCCCAGAGATATCCGGCCAGTCCTCCATCCGTCCGTACAGCGCGATGACAGGGAACGACCACAGCCAACTTGTTGGCCGCACAGGCCCGGCCCACGGCGCGAGCCGCCGAAGGCGCTCCCAGACGGCGGGCGATTTCCGTGTAAGCGGCCGTTTCTCCGGGGCTGATTTTCATGAGCTCCCGCCAGACCCGCAGCTGAAAGGCCGTACCGTTCATGGCCAGCGGCAGCGCCGGACCGCGGCCGGGATGCTCGACCGCTTCAACCACGCCGGCCATGATCTCCTTGCAGGCTGCCCGGTCTTTCGTCAGCCCGGCCCTCGGAAAGCACGCACGAAGATGGCCGGTCAGAACGCCGGGATCATCCCCCAGAAAAACGGCACACAGCCTCCGCCCGGTCATGGCGGCCAGCACCCGGCCCAGCCAGCATTCCGCCACGTCGAAACAAATTCCCGTTTTCATTTCATACGCATGCATGTCCGCCTCCGGCTTCGCTTTTTTCCGCTTTCCCGCCGGTTGACAGAGCAGCCCCGTCATGCTCATGGCCCGGAAACACCGGGTCAAAGGCCTGGCACCCGCTCCTCGGCGGGATGCGGGGCTCTCCCGCAAAACACCTTTCAGCAGCACAAGGAAACACATGCCCGCATTTCTTGCCGTTCTTGCCATTCTCGCCGGCCTGACCGTGCTGGTCTGGAGTGCCGACCGCTTCGTGGAGGGCGCCGCCGCCACGGCCAGACACTTCCGCATGCCCCCCCTTCTGATCGGCATGCTCGTCGTCGGTTTCGGCACTTCCGCGCCGGAAATGGTGGTTTCGGTCTTCGCCGCCATTCAGGGCAGCCCCGGCATCGCTCTGGGCAACGCCTACGGCTCCAACATCGCCAACATCGGTCTCATTCTCGGGGTCACGGCCCTGATCCGGCCCATCGCGGTCCAGCCTCAGGTGCTGCGTCAGGAACTGCCCTTTCTGGCCCTGGTCACCATTCTGACCGCCTGGCTTCTGCGGGACGGAATGCTCAGCCGGTTCGACGCCATCATGCTGCTGGCCGTATTCGGCGGACTCATGACCTGGAGTATCCGCCAGAGCATGAATTCCAGCTGGACGGAAGACGAAATGGGGCTCAAACCCGATCCCATGTCCATCCGTCAGGCCGTCTTCTGGCTGACGGCGGGACTTGTCCTGCTGGTGGGCAGCTCCCGCCTGCTGGTGTGGGGGGCCGTGGAAATCGCGCGTCTGCTCGGCATAAGCGATCTCTTCATCGGCCTGACGGTGGTGGCCCTGGGCACATCCCTGCCGGAACTGGCCTCCTCCATCATGGCGGCGCGCAAGGGCGAGGACGATATCGCCCTGGGCAATATCCTGGGCTCCAACCTGTTCAACACCCTGATCGTGGTGGGCCTGGCAGGCGCAATCCATCCTCTGACAATCGGTCCGGAGGTGCTCCTGCGCGATATTCCGGTCATGGCCGCCATGACCGGCTCCCTTTTTCTCTTCGGATACGGCTTTCGCGGACCCGGACGTCTCGGCCAGGCCAAAGGATCGGTTCTCCTGGCTTCGTATGTTCTCTATACCCTGCTCCTGATCTGGACGGCCATCAGGACGGCGGGCTGAGCCCCGCGCACGGCGAGGTCGGAAAAACATGCTTGCATTCAAGACCATCGGCCTTTTCATCCTCACCGCCCTGGCGGAAATCGTCGGATGCTACCTGCCCTGGCTCTGGCTGCGGGAGGGAAAATCCGCATGGCTGCTGCTTCCCGCGGCCGTCAGTCTGTCCCTGTTCGCCTGGCTTTTGTCCCTGCATCCCACCGCGGCGGGCCGCGTCTATGCGGCCTACGGCGGAATCTATATCGCCACAGCCATATTCTGGCTCTGGGCGGTCGACGGCATCCGGCCGACGGTGTGGGATCTGGCCGGATCGGCGGTCACCCTGATCGGCATGTCCATCATCATGTTCGCGCCCAGAACCTCCTGACGGGGAGCGCGGACACAGGCATTTCCGGTACGCGAACCATCGGGGCACAAAAGGCAACTCCATGAAATACATGTTTTCCCAGCTCATGGCCCTCATGAACCAATCGAGGCAGAGCAACAATCGCCGGCTGCTGATCCGTTTCGTCATTATTCTGACGGGCATGTTTGCAGTATACAGCGTGCTCTTTCATGTCATCATGGAAATGGAGGGGCAGCGGCACTCCTGGCTTACAGGTCTGTACTGGACCCTGACCGTCATGAGCACCCTGGGCTTCGGCGATATCACTTTCACCACCGATCTGGGACGTCTCTTTTCCATGCTGGTCATGCTGAGCGGCGTCATCTTCCTGCTGATCATGCTGCCGTTCACCTTCATCCAGTTCTTTTACGCGCCCTGGCTGGAGGCCCAGAACAGGGCCCGCGCCCCGCGCAAGGTGCCGGACACCATGTCCGGCCACGTCATCCTGACCCATTTCGACGCCGTGGCCCAGAACCTGGTGGAAAAGCTGGACCGGTACGGCATCCCGTACGTCATCCTCGCTCCGGACCTGCAGCAGGCCCTGCATCTGCACGAAAGAGGACTGAACGTGGTACTGGGCGAAGTGGACGCTCCGGAGACATACACCCTCCTGCGCGTGCAGCACGCGGCTCTGGTGGTGGTCATGAACGGGGACATCGCCAGTACCAACATCATTTTCACCATCCATGAGGCATACGATCAGGTGCCCACCATCACCAACGCGGACGACGACGACTCTCTGGACATTCTGCGTCTGGCCGGCAGCACCCACACCTTCCAGTTCACCAAAATGCTCGGACAGGTCCTGGCCCGCCGCGTGCTGGGACTCAGTCTGCAGGCCAACATCATCGGCCAGTTCGATGAACTGCGCATCGCCGAAGCTCCGGCCATGCGTTCGCCCCTCCAGGGACAGACCCTGGCCCAGAGCCGTCTGCGCGAGCTGACCGGCGTCAACGTGGTGGGTCTCTGGGAACAGGGACGCTTTCACCTGCCAAGTCCCGCCACGGTCATCGGCCCGTCCACGGTGCTCGTTCTGGCCGGATCGCAGGAACAGCTCCGGGCTTACGACAAATTCGTCGGCTCGTCCGAAACGGACCGCTCGGAACAAAAGCCGGTGCTGGTGCTGGGAGGTGGCAGGGTGGGCATGTCCGTGGCCCAGACTCTGGGCGGACGCGGCATCGACTACCGCGTCGTGGAAAAAAAAGCCCGCACCACGGACGACGAACGCATCATTCAGGGCAGCGCGGCCGACCTGGATGTGCTCATCAGGGCCGGCATCAACGACACGCCGTCCATCATCGTCACCACTCACGACGACGACCTGAACATCTTCCTGACCATCTACTGCCGCCGTCTGCGGCCCGACGTACAGATCATCTGCCGGGCCAGCCTGGACCGCAACATCAACACCATGCACCGCGCCGGGGCCAATCTGGTCATGTCCTTTTCGTCCCTGGTCACCACCACCATCCTGAACCTGCTCAAGCCCGAAAAGCTGCTCATGATCTCCGAAGGACTGCACATCTTCCGGTCCACGCCCCACCAGAGCATTGCGGGCAAAGCCCTCCACGACCTGCATGTGCGCGAGGACACAGGATGCAGCATCATCGCCATCAAACGGGAAGAACAGATGCACATCAACCCCGACCCCTCCACGGTGGTGACCGCCGAGGACAAACTCATCCTCATCGGCACGGCCGAGGCCGAACGCACATTCATGGAGAAATACAAAGCCTCCTGAACGACGAAAAAAGCCCGCAGGACCTCCGGCTGCGAGGCGGCTGCGGGCTAAGAACAGGGAAAGTGTCAGGCAGCTACATGGCTTCGCCGGAGTTCAGCTCGGCAATGGTGCGGTCGATGGATTCCTGAAGCTCGGCGGGCAGGCCCATGATCTCCACATTCAGAAAGCCGCGCACGATGGTGGAAGTGGCTTCGTCCTCATCCAGCCCCCTGGCCATGAGATATTCGATTTCCTCCTGGGCGATCTTACCCACGGCCGCTTCGTGGGACAGCTCCACGCCGGGCCTGGTACCCTGCAGTTCGGGAATGGCGTGGATGGAGCCTCCGCCCAGAATGAGCCCCTTGCACTCCAGGTGGCCGCGCGCGGGCACAGCGTTGCCGACGATCTCTCCACGCGCGACAATGCCGCCGCCGGTGGTGATGGTCCGGGAAATGATTTCGCCGCGCGTGTCCGGAGCGTTCAGGATGATGCGGTTTCCCGTGTCCACGTGGGACCCCGGGGGCGTGACGATGACGGAATTGAAGCGCGCCACCGCACCCGGTCCGTTCAGGTAGATGGTCGGATAGGACTGCACGGATTTGACTTTTTTGAGCAGCACGTAATTGTTCTGCAGTACGCCGTTTTCCTCCACGATGCCCACGGTGCGGGGCCGGACCACGACCTCCTCCCCCCAGTTATGAATCATGGTGAAAGTCAGTCTGCCGCCCTTCTTGATGTAAAATTCCGAAATGCCCAAATGCAGGGCGGACACCACTCCGTGGGACGTGGCGCAGCCCGTGATGATGTGGACTTCGGAGTCCTCCTCCACCACTACGATGTTATGCACGTTCTGGCCTGTGTTCTCGCCTTTGATGAACAGGCAGGTCTGCACCGGCTCCGACACTCTGGCCCCTTTTTCTGTGCGGATGAAATACCCGCCGTGCAGTTCCTCCCTGGCCGCGGCCCGGGTGAAATCATCCTTGTCGCGATCCAGAGCTTTCCAGAAGTATTCCGGCAATCCGTCATATTTCCTGAGCGCCTGGCGGATACCCAGTACTTCCACGCCCTTGGCGGCGCTTTTGCAGTGTACGGTGGAATGATCGAATTGCAGAAACGTACCCGCACGGCTGGCCGCCGAGTCCACATCCACGCCGACCATGCGCAGTTCGCGTTTGCCGTCCTCGGTCAGGCCGGAGAAATCCTTCAGTTCCGGGTTCTCCTTCCCGGAAAAGGCGTAGGAGGACAAATCGACGGTCAGTTCAGACATCTGATGCACTCCTTGTAACCGTACTTGCCGATATGATCGAGGATGTCTCTGGGCCGGATGGGCCGGGTATCGCAGCAGAGCACGCCGTCATACATCACCTGTCCGCGGTCGGCGTTCACGTAATCCAGAATGTATCCGGTATGCGTGATGATCAGACCGGACGTTCTGTTGCGGCGGCGCAAATCCCGCATGCAGGCGTCGGGAGAGGGAGTGGTCGCCCCGTCCAGCAGGAGACGGGCCGTCTTGCCGATAAGGGCCATGTTTTCCAGATCCACCCCCGACTCCGGCTCATCGAAAAGAATGAGGCTCGGATGCTGGGCCATGAGCTGGAGCAGTTCCGAACGCTTGATCTCGCCGCCGGAAAAACCGGCGTTGATATCCCGGTCCAGAAAGTCCTCGAAATTGACTGTTCTGGCCAAGCCATCCACATCTACCTCCCGGTTCCGGGCGCACATGGCAACCAGATGCCTGGTCTTCAGGCCGTGGATGGTCGGCGGACGCTGGAAGGACATGCCCATGCCGAGTCTGGCCCGTTCATAGGTGGGCATATGAGTGATATCCACACCCTTGAAAAGGATCCGCCCGGAGGTCACCATGTAGCCGCTGAAACCCATGAGCGTCATCAGCAGCGTGGTCTTGCCCGAACCATTGGGGCCGAACAGGATGAACGTCTCTCCCTCGGCGATGTTCAGGTTGATCCCCTTCAGGATCTCCCTGCCGCCGACGCGCACGCGCAGATTCTCTATCTGAAGCATAAGCGGGCCTCTGTGTCATGGATTTGTCCCGACGGACAAGGCGGGAAACTAATAAAGCCCCCTGTAAATGTCCAATCCGATGACCGGGACCAGGCATTGAAAACGCACGTCTCATCCCTTGGCATTCCCGGTGCGACACGATAGGCGGGCGGTGTCAAAAAACCGGAGGCTCATTTGTCTCTCACCGAGATCTTCCTCGTGGCCGTGGCTCTGGCCATGGATGCTTTTGCCGTGGCCGTGGCCTCGGGCGTGGCCCTGCAGACCGTGACCGCCCGCCAGACCTTCCGCCTGTCCTGGCACTTCGGGCTTTTCCAATCCCTCATGCCCTTGCTGGGCTGGGCCGGAGGTTTTACCGTACGGGACTATTTTCTGCGCTTCGGACACTGGATCGCCTTCGCCCTTCTGCTGTACATTGGCGTGCGGACCATCCGGGAAGGATTTTCCCACGAAGACGAAGACACCTGTCAGGACCCCACCCAAGGCGCGCGGCTGATTATGCTCTCTGTGGCCACCAGCATCGACGCCCTGGCCGTGGGGTTTTCCCTGGCCATGCTCGGCGTGTCCATCTGGCTGCCGTCGGCCGTCATCGGCCTGGTGGCCCTTATCTTCACCGCTCTGGGCCTGCACCTGGGCAGGCTTCTGGGATGCGCCACGCGCATGGGCCACCGTGCGGAAATACTGGGCGGCATGGTGCTTTTGGCCATCGGCGGAAAAATTCTGTGGCAGGGGCTGTAAGCCACCCATCAAAGGCATGCTTACTGCATTGGCGCATCCGTAAGAATTACGGAATCCTCTCCGAAGGAGAAAGCACATGCGCCATACCTCTCCCGGGTTCACCCTGGTAGAACTCCTGATCGTCATCGCCATCATCGGCATTCTCGCCGTTATCGCTCTCCCCCAGCTGACCAAACATAAGCGAACAGCGTTACTGACACAGGCCGAAGCCGACCTGCGCAACTGCATGACCGAGGCGGCAGCGCAAAAAATCATGAATGGCACCAATTCTCTGGATTGTTCCGTCATATCCGGCAATCGTCTGCGCTGCACCGTAACGACTCTTGCAAGCAGTGGACTCATCTCCCTGAGTACTCCCTGCTCCAACATATATGACGGTCTGACCGTGCTCTGTAATGTGACAAATAATGTCGGCAGCTGCCAATTCTGACCCGCGCACCGTACCCATGCCTTCGTCTATTTCGTCCCGGATGCCGCGGAAAAGAACCTCCCTTTGTATTCTGGGCCTCACGTTTCTGCTCGCCTGCTTCTTTGCGACAAAAGGCTTTGCTCTGGAAAAGCCGTATCCCCGCATCAAAGAAAGCTCTTTACTCAGCGTATACAAAGGTTCCCTCTTTCTGCCTTTGAACCACTCCCTATCACTTCTGGGCAACGCCATCCCCAACATGTCGGTATCTCTGCCCGAGAACGGGCGTGAAGCGGCATTGCTCCGCCGGATGCCTCCGCACGCCTCACAAGTTCAACGCCCCGTCTGGATGGATGTGGTCACAGGCATACTGGCCGCTGCCCTGCTTCTGCTGGCCGCATACACATACTTCATGCGCCGCAGGCTGCAATCAGATTACGAACTGCTGGCCGAGAGCAGAAACCGCCTGCTCGGCCAGATCGGCAATTTCCAGTCCATGGCAGAGGCCGCCGGTATCGAATACTGGGAATACGCCGAGAATTCATCCCAAGGACATGAACCGGCTCATATCCCCTCATGGGACTGCACCCTCCACCTGGGGCCGGACACATTGAACGTCTGGACGGAACTGATCCATCCCGCTGACCGGGACCACGCCTTCTCCGCCTTCATGGAGTACATTCATTCGGGCAGCCGGGAAGTCCATGAAGCCGAATATCGTATGCGCACCCAGGATGGAGCGTGGCGCTGGATGCTGGTCAAAGCCGTGACCGTGACCTGGAACCCGGAAGGGAAAAGTTTGAGGGTCCTCGGGCTGAAACTGGACATCCAGCAGATGAAGAACGCCCAGAAAACCTTTCTCGCCTCTCAAGACATGGCCAGAGCCCTTCTGGAGCAGACCTCCAGATTCATCGGTCTAGTCAGCCCCAAAGGCTCCGTCGTGGCCATGAACCGGGCCAGCCTGCGCCGGGCGGGCGTTTCCGACAGGGATATCGTGGGGCGATATTTCTGGGATGCGCCATGGTGGGACGACCCGCACCAAGCCAAATCCATGCTGGAGGATGTTTTCCACAGGGTCCGTTCCGGAGAGAACGTGGACTGCGAAATGACTTACCTGAATCAGCGGGGGGAGCCTTTCCCTCTGGAACTGAAGGCCTCGCCCTTCCGAGATGATGGCGGAGGGCTGCAATACATTGTCATCGAAGGACGCGACCTCTCGGAGATCAGGGCAAACCAGACCGAACTGCTGGACAGCGAGCGAAAATTCCGGGGCGTCTTCGAGAATTCCCCCTGCGCCATCGCCATCTCCCGCTTTGCCGACGGCGGATACATCGAAGCCAACAACGCCTTCCTGGAAATGATGAATATTTCCCGGCAGGAGCTGCCCCGGTTCGTCACCTCCGAGATCGATTCCTTCCCTCCTGAGCATGCCCTGCGGATCCGCGCCCTGTTGCAGGAAAACCGCCCTGTTCACTCCATGGAAACAGTCATACACCGCCCCGACGGGTCCACCTGCCACGTTCTGTATTCGGGCTCCCTGATCACGCTGGGCGGACAACTCTGTGTTCTCTCCATCATCTGGGACATCACCCGCCTGAAAACCATTCAGGACATGATGGTACAGTCGGAAAAAATGCTCTCGCTGGGCGGCATCGCCGCCGGTATCGCTCACGAGATCAACAACCCTCTGGGAGTTATACTCCAGGCAAGCCAGACCCTGGCCCTGCGTCTCAAATCCAGTTTCCCCAAGAATCAGGATACGGCGACGAAAATCGGACTGGATATGGAACTGCTGGACCGCTATCTTGAAGCCAGAAAAATCCACGACTTTGTCCGAGATATCGAATCCGCCGCCGCCCGGGCCGCCGATATCGTACGCCACATGCTCGATTTCAGCAGAAGGAGCGAATCCCGCACTTCTTTCTGCTCGATTCCCGCCATTATCGATCGTGCCCTGAACCTCGCGGCCAGCGACTACGATCTGAAGAAAAAGTACGATTTCAAACGGATCCAGATCATCCGCGATTACAATGAATTCCTGCCGGAAATCACCTGCACGGAAACGGAGATCGAACAAGTCCTGCTGAACCTGCTGCGCAATGCGGCCCAGGCCATGATGGACGCCAACCCGCCCATCGCCGAGCCGCGCATCCGCATCACGGCGCGTCTGCAGGCGCAGGAGCTCCGCATCGAGATCGCCGACAACGGTCCCGGCATCGCCCAGGAGAACCGCAAGCGCATCTTCGAACCCTTCTTCACCACCAAGGCAGCCGGCTCCGGCACGGGACTGGGTCTGTCCGTATCCTACTTCATCATCACCAAAGGACATGGGGGGAGGATGCATGTCCTGTCTCCGCCCGAAGGCGGCACGACCTTCATCATTGAACTGCCCTGGAAGGACCCGGTCCCGGAAGAAATGCAGTCCGTCCAGGCGGACCGGCACCCCTATGGCCTCGAAGACATTGCGGTCCATAATCAATACGGAAAAAACCAATGAACACCATTCTTGTCATCGATGACGAAGCCGGTCTGCGGCGCTCCCTGTGCGCGTATCTTGAAGATCTGAATTACGACACGCTGACCGCCTCCAACGGTCTCGAAGGCCTGAAAGTCCTGCGTGAACGTCTGCCTGAACTGTGCGCCGTCATTGTCGATCTGAACATGCCTGTCCTGAACGGATACGGATTTCTGGAGAAGGCCACGGTCGAGGCCCCGGAACTGCCGGTCATCGTTCTGTCCGGCGTGGGCGTGATTGAGGACGCCCTGCAAGCCGTGCGCGCCGGGGCCTGGGATTTTCTGACCAAACCCATGTCCAGCATGGGCGTTCTGGAACACACGCTGACCAAGGCCATGGAGAAGGCCCGCCTGATCCGCGAAAACAACGCCTACCACGCCGGGCTGGAGAAGCTGGTCCGGCAGCGCACCGCCGAGCTGGAACGCACCCGCCGTCAGATCATGCACCGTCTCAGCCGGACCGCGGAATACAAGGACAACGAAACCGGGCACCATGTCGTCCGGGTGGGGGAGATCGCCGCCGTTCTGGCCCAGGCTCTGGGCATGGATCAAACCCTGTGCGATAACCTGCGGGACTGCGCGCCGCTGCACGATATCGGAAAAATCGGCATCCCGGACCAGGTTCTGCTGAAGCCCGGCAGGCTCGATCCCGAGGAATGGAAAATCATGCAGCGGCACTGCATGTACGGCTGTGAAATTCTGGGGCCCTTGGCCAGCAAGGAAGAAACCCACAGAAATTGCGAATCATGGCAGGAAGGCAGTGGAGAAGACAATGAACTGCTCGATCTGGCCAGGATACTGGCCCTGCTTCACCATGAACGATGGGACGGCAAGGGATATCCTTTCGGTCTGGCCGGAGAAGATATTCCCATCGAGGCCCGCATCGTAGCCCTTGTCGACACCTACGACGCCCTGGCCAGCGAACGGCCCTACAAACCGGCTTTCCCTGAAGAAAAATGCCTGGACATCATCCGCAACGAATCGGGGACGCATTTCGATCCGGCCGTGGTCCGGGTCTTTCTGGACAATATCGACGATATCCGGGCCATCCGCCAGAAGTGGCAGGATTAGGCGACATCTTCCCCCCCAGGTTTCATACCGCAACCGCCACGCAAACCTGAAGGGCCCTGATCCTTACAAGCTGATCTCTCCACCCGCCAGTTCCTTCAGTCTGTCCCAGTCCAGAATGGTGATTTCCTTACCCTGCACCTCGATCACTCCTTCCTGACCCAGTTTGCTCAGCACTCTGGACAGTGTTTCCTGAGATGCGCCCAGGATATTGGCCAGCACCCCTTTGGTCACAGCCAGTTTGACCCGGGAGGAGACAGGCTTTTGGGCATGCTGGTGCAGCAGATATGTGGCCAGACGCTGCGGGATTTCCTTCAGGGAAAGATTTTCGATGAGCACCGTGAACTCCCGCAGCCGCCTGGACAGAACGGCCAGCATGTTCATCGCCAGGGAAGGGTTGTCCCGGTACAGCTGCGCCAGTTTCGGGCGGGGAAAAAAGTAGAGCAGCGATTCCGCAAGGGCCTGGGCGCTGGCCGGAAACGTCTGCCCCGCGAAAACCGGCACTTCTCCCAGCGGATCGCCCGGCCCGAGAATGTGCAGAATCTGCTCCCGCCCGTCGAAGGATGTCTTGAAGACCTTAACCTGCCCCGAGGACACCACATAGAACCCCGCGCCGTCCTCTCCCTCCCGGAACAGCACGGCCGTTTTCCCATAGCGGCGCGGCTCGCTGATCCTCTCCAGCCGCGCCAGCTCTTCCGCCGGAAGCCCCCTGAAGAGGACGCTTCTCCCCATGGTCTCCATGAAGTCCGTCATGATCCCTCCCGGCACCTGAAGACAAAGATATTGGCCGAGAACACCTCCGGATCGAAGGCCCTTCCCGCATAGTCCGCGGCATGCTCCACCAGACGAAAGCCCCGCTTTTCATGTCCTTCGATGATTTCCCGCGAAGGCAGCGGGTACAGGCGCACGGCATCGTCGAAAACTCGCTCGCCGTCCACGTCGAGTCCTGTACGAAAAGTCAGCCCACTGGCGGCGATATCCTCGTAAGAGCGGTGGAAAACCGCTCCATCCATGACCTTGGGCGGAAACGTGAAATGCTTGAGTCCCAAAACGTAATCCCAGTTCATGACCTGTACGATCCACGTCCCGTCCGGTTCCAGACAGGCCGCCACATTGTCCACACACGACCAGAATTTCTCCGGGGGCAGGTGTGCGGCCGTGTTGCCGATGGAATAGATGAACGACCACGGACCGCCCAGAACCGGAAAATCTCCCATGTCCAATACATGAAACTCTGCGCCGGAACCGCTTTCCCGGGCCCGGGAAATCATAGCGGCATCCAGATCGAGGCCCACGGCCCGCATGCCGTCACGGGCGAAGGCCGCACAGTAGTCGCCGGTACCGCATCCGAGATCCAGCACCGAGCCTTCCGGACGGTTCATGTGGCGTGACAGAAAACCGTACACTCCGGAACTGAAAGGAAAAATCCGGTCATACCAGCGCGCGAATCGGGAATACATGCCCGCCTCCTCATATTGCAGATGCCGCAGGATATGTCCGGTGGCGGGCAAGGTCCAGCCTCCGCGAAGGTGAAGTCTTTCTGTTTCGTCCGGAATAGGCTACGGAGTGGGAAACAGGGAAACAGCCCTTCAAGCTCACTGTACAAGGAGAATGTATGCCCATCGCCCAGTCCCGGTTTTCCACAGCCAGTATTACCGAGCCCGCATACACGCCCTGGTGGAGAGCATTCTCCGGCAGCAAAATACGGCCGTTCTGAGAACCTGCTTCATGGAAATCCCAAGATGCAACCAGCACATCGTCGGCATGACATATCCGACAAAGTATGGGCGCTTTTGGAGCCCCACCTCTCAGGCCGGAAAGGAACACGAG
>JAUMXF010000066.1 GCA_030529235.1 Pseudomonadota bacterium | reverse complement strand
TTCAGAATCTGGTGGAACGGATGCTGGAGCTGGCCGCCCTGGAAAACCGGCGGGAGCTGGAATCGCGGGAGCCTGTTCCCATGGAGCCTCTGTTGCGCGGCGTGTTGGAAGGCGCGGCTCCGCTTCTGTCCCGCCGGAACATGACGGCGCGCTGTGAGGCCGGCAGCGCGGGCAGCGTGCCGGGAGACCGGTTTCTGCTGCATCAGGCTCTGGCCAATCTCGTGCAGAACGCCATCGATTTCAGTCCGGACGGCGGCTGTATCCGCGTCACGGCGCGGCGCGGGGAAGACCGTCTGGTTGTCAGCGTGGAAGATGACGGGCCGGGTATCGAAGCGGAATACGCGGACAAGGTCTTCGAGAAGTTTTTTTCCCTGCGGCGGCCCGGCACGGGCAAGAAAAGCACGGGCCTGGGACTTAATTTCGTCCGCGAGGTGGCCCAGCTCCACGGAGGCTCTGTGCATCTTGAGAACACGGAGCCGGGCCTGCGGGCCAGTCTCGTCCTGCCGATGGGTTGAGCTTGGCGGATAATTTTTCGGCAAAATCGCGGGCCGGTTCCGGTCCCCGGATCGACCGGCATGGATCCGATGCGGAAAAATCGGCCACGTTCAAGCCCCATAGAGCCTCAGCCCGATGTTTCCCGTGCGTTTTTCAGGCGGCCCCGATTCCTGTCAGCCTGATCTCTTCGTTTTTCTGAAGGACCGGATGGAAAAAAGACGCGGCATTCATGGAGAAAGCCGCGTCTGGCCGATACTTCTATGGAAGCTGTTCAAGCGCGTCCTGAAGGTGATCCAGCCAGATGTCCACGAAAGCCGGGCATTCCGCCGTGCCTTTCATGACCGGGATGCAGTCCAGACCGTCCGCCGTCAGGACGGATTTCCAGCTGTCTTCCTCGTCTCCGGCCATGTCGTTGACGGCGTGATCTCCGGCCACGGCCATGAACGGCTGAAGATAGACTCTGGACGCCTGCCGTATCCTCAGCAGCTCGCGCACATCCTCCAGAGAAGGCGCGCCTTCCACGGTGCCCACCAGTACCAGCGGGTCGATGCGGTCCAAATAATGCTGCAGGCCGGGGTAATAGATGTTGGCCGGATGGCGGGTGCCGTGCCCCAGAAGCACCACGGCCTCGTCTTTTTTGCGTTCGGGCGGCAGACTGGTCAGGATGGCTCTGGCACAGGCTTCCACATCCTCCGGTTCGGACAGCAGCGGACGGCCCAGAACCACCGTGCGCATGCCCTTGGGGATGCCGGAAAACGCCTGCACCGTTCTGTGCAGGGCGTGGAACTCCTCGCCGGGGATGGTGTGCAGGGACTGCACGGCCACGTGAGCGAAGCCGTCGTCCATCATGCGGGCCAGCGCCATGGCCGGGGAATCGACGATAATGCCTTCCTCGGCCAGGAGGCCGCGCACAATCCGGGATGAGTAGGCCCAGCGGATTTCCATGCAGGGAAAACGTTCGGCGGCCTTTTTTTCGATGTGTCCCAAGGCCGAGCGGGCTTCCGGCACCGTGGTTCCGAAGGCCACCAGCAGCAGGCCGTTTCTGGACGGCTGTGTCGCGACATGGCTGGACATGGCGGCCTACAGGGCGGGAAATGTGGAGAAAGAAATGGAAAATCCGCAAACACACGAGGCTTTGAACATAAGTCCTCCTGTCTGGCGGGGGCAATGATGAACAGGCGGGAAGACCCCCTTGAGACGGCGCGCCAAGACCCCCGTTGGCCGCGTCACGGACAATGACAGGTCTTCGGACAGGTCTTCCGGCTCGTTTCACCATCCCCGTCCTTCCCGGGCTCTGACCAGTGGACAGCAAGGGGGATGGCCTGCATGAAACTTACGGCGGCGGGTCCGCTCCCGATTCGCACGGGATTCCCTTTTAAGCGCCAGGGCATCCGAAGCGCGGCAAAGCTAGCCGCCGGTTTTAAGTCCTGTCAATGCCGGGAAGAGGAGAAGGGAAAGATGCGCCGCGCCTCCGGCATTTCCGGCGGGACGGCCTTTGGGGCGGGAGAGAGGGCCGGGAGCCCGGCCCCGGAATTCAGGATTTCCAGCTGATTTCTATTTCCAGCTTGGTTTTGCCCTCGCCGGGCTTCTGCTTCACGGAATACTCCACATCCACATGGGCGGGAACGGCCAGCGTATGCGTCTGCCCGTCGGCGCATATTTCCAGCTCGCGCCGGGACAGGGCCGCGGCGACTTCCTTGAGCAGCATGCCCGCCATGTAGGTCTGGCGGCGTTCCTCCAGTTCGATCAGGGTCTTTTTTTCCGACATGTTGCCTCCGGTTGTTTCGTACCGTCCCGACGCGCGGGCGGTCATTGCGACTCCAGCGTGTTTCTGTGCTGAAAATAAACGTCCTTCATGCCGGTGTACTGGTCCAGGGATTCGGCCTTCATGGACTGGTAGACGGGCAGAATGGCCGAAAGCTGGTTGGTTTTCTCGTGGGCGGCCAGACCGTAGCTCAGACCGTCGGGCTGTATCCAGAAGCGCGGATGCAGAACCATGTCCACCGCCGAGCCCGCCGCATCCCGCAGGGAGGACGGCCCCAGAAGAGGCAGGACCAGATAGGAGCCGTGTCCGACCCCGTAAAAGGCCAGGGTCTGGCCGAAGTCCTCGAGAGAGGTCTTGAGGGCCGGAACGCCTTTGGCCACATTGAACAGGCCGCCCATGCCGAAGAACGTGTTCAGGACAAAGGCGGCGGTTTCCTTGGCGGCCTTGTCCAGCTTGAACTGGAGGAGAGAATTCACCAGCCGCGCGGGATAACCCAGATTTCTGTGGAAATTGCCGAAGCCGTTGCGGAAATCCTGAGGAAACAGGCCAGTGTACACATCGTTCACCGGTGTGAAAACATGGGTGATGACGCCGTCGTTGAAGGCGAAAGCTCCCCGGTTGAACTTTTCCAGGCCGTCGGGCTGGGCCGGCCCGTCTTCCATGAGATAATCGTCTTCCGGGGTGTCCATGGACGGGTCCGGAGCTTTTTTTCCGGCGCAGGCTCCGGCAAAAAGGCACAGAAGCAGCAGGGCGGCGATGAATCTTTTATTCATGCGTTTTCTCCCTCAGGATGCCCATGAGCTGATCGGGGGAATTGTTCTGCAGTATGCTCTGGAACTGCGAACGGTAATTCCTGACCAGACTCACGTTTTCCACGGCCACGTCGTACACGCCCCATTTTCCGTCGCGTCTGATCAGAAAATAGACAACGGGGACGGACAGCTTGGGCGAAGTCAGGGTGGTGTGCACCTCGGCCAGAGTGTCGGATTTCAGCGTTTCCCGGTTATAGACGACCTTTTCGTTGTTATAGAGCGCTGTTTTTTTCAGGTAGGTGCTCTTGAGCAGATCCACGAAAAGCTCTTGGAATTCCCGGCGCTGATCTTCCCGGAAAGTCTTCCAGTACTGGCCCAGAGCGCGTTTGGACAGTTCCTGGGCGTCGAAGAAACTGTCGGCCAGAAGCGCGATCTGCTGGACCTTCAGCTCCTGGTTTCCGGCATATTCCGGGTTGTTCAGCACGGCCAGCACGGCGTCCACATTGGCCCGGACATAGTCCGTGGGCGAGGTCTGGGCCAGAGCCAGAGCGGGCAGCAGCAGAAAGGACAGTGCCGCGCCGAGCAGTTTCCGGCCGCCATGGCCGGAGATGGCTGATGAGATAAGATATTTCATTTGGTTACACTTCCGAAAACGTATTTGGAGATGAGTTCCTCGATATCGACGGCCGGTTGCGTGTCCAGGATGACGCCTCTGTCTTCCAGAGTGGAGTCGTCGCCGCCGGGGATGATGCTGATGTACCTGTCGCCGATCAGGCCGCTGGTCTTGATGGCGGCCGTGGAGTCGGAAGGCACGGGCACGGTGTCGCGCACCTGCATGGTGACCACGGCCTGAAAGAGTTCCGGTTCGAGGGAAATATCCGTGACTTTGCCCACATGCACCCCGGATATTTCCACATTGCTGCCGGGGCGCAGGCCGTTCACGGCCGCGAATCTGGCCGTGAGGGTGTAGTGGCCGCCCGAGAGAAAGGCGGTGTTGGCCAGGGTCAGGGACAGATACGCCGTGCAGGCCAGGCCGATGAGCAGAAAAAGACCCACGGACGCGTGCAGTGAGATGGAGTTCGCTTTCATATGTGGTGTCCTGTCGGGATCGCCGGTTCGTTTTCCATGCGGGCGAGGCTGTCCCAGAGCTCCGGCAGGCCGCCGGGTTCCGCCCGGTGGGTGCTCAGGGATATTTCAAGACCGTGCTCTTCGGTGAAACGGCGCAGATCCGGGCTTTTCAGAAAATGTCCGAGTTTTGCCACGCCTTCGGCGTCATCGTCTTTTCCGGCGGCAATGACAATGGTTTCCCGTGAATAAAGGCCCGCCTCCCGGCCTAGCTCCCGGCGTATGAAGGAGGCTGTTTTTTCCACCAGGGTGTGTCCCAGAAGGCTTCCCCGGAAATCCGTGAGGCGACGCAGGCCGCGGAGATGGATGACCGTCAGCTCCATCGGGGCGCCTTTTTCCACCAGACGCACCAGAGACGGTTTGTTGCGCAGGCCCGTCAGATCGTCCACGAGCATTTCGTGCCCGTGAGTGTACACGTAGAGCTCCGGCGAGGCGGACTGCTCCAGAGTGACGGGATCGCCGGAAAAGACGATTTTGCCGTCCTCCAGAATGTGCACGGCGTGGGCGATGTAAAAAATGTCCGGGATATCGTGGGTGATGATGACCGCCGTGAAGTTGAATTTCCGGTGGTAGCGGTGGATCATGGAGAAAACGGCCTTCTTCCGGAGGGGGTCCAGGCCGGTGGTGGGTTCGTCGAAAAAGATGATCTCCGGTTCGGTGATCAGGGCCCGGGCCAGGGCCACGCGTTTCTGCATGCCGCCGGAAATTTCCCTGGGATACATCCGCGCCACTTCCGTGAGCTCCAGCTGTTCGATACGGGCTCTGACCCGCCGCTCCAGCTCCTCTTTGCGGATGCGCCCCTTTTCCCGCAGGGGCAGAGCGACATTTTCGAACACGGTCAGGGAGTCGAAAAGGGCGTTGTGCTGGAACATGTAGCTGCATCTGTCCTTGATCCGGGCCAGGGCTTTGCGGCCCGAGGCGGCGTAGGATTGCCCGTCGAACACGATGTCCCCGGCGTCGGGTTCGATCAGACCGATGATATGCTTGACCAGAACGCTTTTGCCCACGCCGCTCTTGCCGATGATGGCCGTGATTTCATTGCGCCGGATGTCCAGCGAGGTGTCCTTCAGGATGACGCGCCCGCCGAAGGACTTGGACAGATTGCGGATTTGAATGAGAGGTTCGTTCATGGTCACATCAACAGGGAAGTGATGACATAATCCGCGATGAGCACATAGACGCAGGACTGCACCACGGCCGAGGTGGTGGAGTTGCTCACGCCCTGGGCTCCGGCGCTGGCGCGGTTCAGGTGGGTGAAATAGCCGCAGTAGCAGGAGACGGTCATGACGATGAAGGAAAAGACCAGGGCCTTGATGAATCCGCCGGTGACGTCTTCCATCTGGAGGCTGGACTGGATTTTACTGAAAAAGATGCCCGAACGGGTGCTGAGCAGCGTGGAGGAAAAATAGCCGCCGAGGATGCCCACACAGTCGAAAACGGCCGTGAGCAGGGGAAAGCAGACGAAGGAGGCCGCCAGCCTCGGCGTGACCAGATGGCGGACGGGGTCCACGTTCATGGTGGACAGGGCGTCGATCTGCTCGGAAATGCGCATGATGCCGATTTCGGCGCTGATGCTCGATCCCGCCCTGGCGATGAGCATGATGGCCGTGAGCACCGGCCCCAGCTCGCGCACCAGAGACAGGGCCACGGCCACGCCCAGCATGCCTTCGGCGCTGAATTCGACCAGGGTGCGGTGTCCCTGGAGACCGAGTACCATGCCCGTGAAAAAGGCTACCAGCACGATGATGCTGAGCGATTTGAAGCCGATGAAATGAATGTCGCGGAGAATTTTGGGCATGAGCCCGCGTGGCCGCAGCAGCCCCGCCAGAGCGGTCAGGGAGAAAACGGCCCACTGTCCCGTGTGGACGGTGACGGCGGCTGCCCGTTCACCCAGAGCCGCGGGTATGGTCAGCAGATGTTTCATGCGTGGTTCAGAGCTTTGAGAAAGTGGGACACGGCGAAAGACACCGCGCCGCTGTTGTTGCCGGGAGTTTTTATGTGCCGGGGTTCATGGGGCAGAAAGGCCCCCGCGACCACGTAGGGCAGATGAACCCGTTCCAGCATTTCCCGGTCGTTATGGTCGTTGCCGATGGCTCCGGTCAGGACGCCGTTCAGGCCGTGGCGGCGCAGCAGGGCGTCGATGGCCGAGGCCTTGGACACGCCCCGGGCGAAGATTTCCACCCAGATGGAGCTGTTGTCCAGCGGCGAAGTGGCCCGGACCACGCTCAGTTCCGGACTGGCCTTGGCAATGACGCGAAAAAGATCGTCCCGGCCGGGATCGAGAACAGCCAGAAACTGGGAGGCGCTTCCGGGGAGTCCGGCGTATTTGCGGGCGTAAGCGGCATGCAGATTCAGGCGGCGTTCGAAATCCGCACTGGGTGCCAGGCCGCGATGGTAGGAGAAGTGGTGTGTGTCCGGAAAATCGTCGTGAATCATAAAGCTTACACCCAGGCCGGTCAGCAGCTCGTGGGTTTTTTCGATCTCCGGACGGGTCAGTCGCGCGCTCTGAAGAGCTTCGCCGTCCGGCCAGCGGATGATCTGGTTGCCGGTGGAGACGATGAGATAGTCCACGGGAAAGTCCGGCGGCAGGCATTTCCGGGCGGAATGGATGGACCTGCCCGTGGCCACGGCCCTCAGCACGCCGTGTTTTTGCAGCTCGCACAGGGCCCGGGTATCTTCGCGTGAAGCCGTTTTGTCGTCTCGCAGCAGGGTGCCGTCCAGATCGCTGACAAAGATGGCGCGAAAGCTTTGTGGATTCATATCAGCTCGAAACTGCTCATGGATACGGGAGCATTCAGACTGGGCAGCACCCGCTCCAGAAAAACCCCTTCCCGTTCCGGAAAATTGTGCCCGAAGGTGGCGCGGATAGCCAGGGATACGAACTGTACCGCCCGGTCCAGAGACAGGGGCAGGGAGTCCCCTTGCAGCAGCGAGCCCGTTATCACGCTGGCGAAGATATCTCCAGTTCCTGGGTAACATGCCGGAATATAAGGACATGCGACCTTCCAGAAGCGTTCATTGGCTTTGTCGTAAGCGATGACCGATGTCCCGCTGCCGTGATTTTCCGGTACGCTGGTGATGATGATCCGTTCAGGCCCCAGAGAGGATAAATCTCTGGCCCAGTCCTTCACGATGGGGGTGGATACCGGGCCTGGCTTATGTCCCAGCAGCAACGCTGCTTCGGTGAGGTTCGGAGTGATGACGTCGGCGCAGGCCGCCAATTCCCGCATGCCTTCAATCATCTGCGGGTGCATGGTTTCGTAAAGTTGCCCGTCATCTCCGAGCACAGGATCGACTACCGCCAGAGAAGACTTTTTTCTGAACGTGGCGATGAAATCCCGGACAATATGAATCTGTTCGGCGGAACCCAGAAAGCCGGAATAGATGCCGTCGAAGTAGAGTCCCAGCTCTTTCCAGTGGCTGATGATGCAGCGCATGTCTTCTGTCAGATCGCGGAAGTGAAAACCGCTGAAGCCCCCGGTGTGGGTGGACAGAAGGGCGGTGGGCAGGGCGCAGACCTGTATCCCCAGAGCCGAAAGAATGGGGACTACGGCGGAGAGGGAGCCTCCTCCGAATCCGGACAGATCATGTATGGCGGCGATGCGCTGGACGGCGGAATGCATGCGGAACTCCGTGAAGGCAGGCTGATTTCCGGCGGCTGAGGGTTTTGTGTTTCATGGATGTACGGGCAAAAAAACGCAGCGGACATACTTTTGCGGTACGGCGCTGCGCGGATCGGACGGCATCATTTGTGCCGAGAATGCTTCTATTCGTTCAGATAGTCCAGCAAGCCCTTGCCCGCTTTGAAGAAGGGCATTTTTTTGGGTTTGACCTGAACGGACTCGCCGGTTTTGGGATTCCGGCCGGTGTAACCCTCATACTGCTTGATTTTGAAACTGCCAAAGCCGCGTATTTCAATTCTGTCGCCGCGCAGCAGGGCTTCGCGCATGGACTCGAAAAACGTGTCCACGATGAGGGCTGCATCTTCAACCGGAACATTGAGTTTGTTTGCAAGTGACTGGACCAGTTCGCTTTTGTTCATAGTCGTACTCCTTTGAGACGCCGGTCAGATGGCGCGGTTGGGCCGGAGTATGGCTGCAATGGTGCAAAACGGCTTTCCGGAGGGAGGCATGGGAATGAATTGCAAAACTGCCTCGATAGCTTCATATTTTGTACGCTGGAAGACGGGAAAAGACAATTGTCTTCTGCGACCCGCTCCAGTCCGGGGTTTCCGAGATTTTGTACGGGCCATCCAGGGGGGCGCGGGCAGGCGGGATACCGCATTGCAGATTATGAGGATATCGCTGCCGGAGGACATAAAAGCGCCCTGACTGGAGAATTCCTGACAGGACGCTTTCAGATGTGAAGACGAGCCACCCACCGGCGGAGAAAGTTCAATCCGTCCTCATAACGGACTGGCGACGTTCAACTCATCCTTCCAATGCTGAAATGGAGGCCAGTCCGGCTTCTTCCAGAGCCAGCAGTTCGTTGTAGGTTTCCCGGCCGCGCACCAGCACGTGCCGGTCTCCTTCCACCATGACTTCCGCCGCCCGGGGCCGGGAGTTGTACTGGGAAGACATGACAAAGCCGTAAGCTCCGGCGGAGAAGGCAGCCAGCAGATCGCCCTGGGCAACGGGAGGGAGACTCCTGTTTTTGGCCAGAAAATCCGAAGATTCGCAGATAGGACCGACCACATCGGCCAGAATTTCCGCTCCGCCGCGTTCCCGCACCGGCGCGATGCGGTGGTAGGAGCCGTACAGGGACGGGCGGATCAGGTCGTTCATGCCCGCATCCACAATGACGAAGTTCTTGCCTTCGTTGGTTTTGGTGTACTGCACCTCCGTGACCAGAATACCCGTGTTCCCGGCGATGACCCGGCCCGGCTCCAGAATGAGGGTCACGTCCATGCCCTGCAGAGCCTCCACCAGAGCCTTGCCCAGATCGGCGGGATGGGGCGGCTCCTCCTCGTCGTAGGTGATGCCCAGTCCTCCGCCCAGATCCAGATATCTGATCCGCACGCCCATATCGGCCAGTTGACTGTAAAAAGCCTTCAGCCGTTCAAGCGCTTCCAGAAACGGGGAGAGCTGCGTCAGCTGGGAGCCGATATGGCAGTCCAGGCCCACCGGGTCCACATGGGGCAGCTTCAGGGCCAGGGCATAGGTTTCCAGGGCCTCGCTCCGGGACAGGCCGAACTTGTTCTCCTTCAGTCCCGTGGAAATGTACGGATGGGTCTTGGGGTCCACATCCGGGTTGATACGCAGACTGATCCGGGCCACCTTGTCCATTTCCCCGGCTACGGAGTTGATGCGCTCAAGCTCCTGAGCGGATTCCACATTGAACATGAGGATGCCCGCCAGCAGAGCCTCCTGGATTTCCCCGGTTTTTTTGCCCACGCCGGAATAAACTATCTTTTCGGGAGGCACTCCGGCGCGCAGGGCGCGGAACAGTTCTCCGCCGGAGACGATATCCGTGCCCGCTCCCTCCCTGGCCAGGATGTGCAGCAGGCTCAGGTTGGAGTTAGCCTTGACCGAGTAGCAGGTCAGATGGGGGATTCCGGCGAAGGCCGAGTCGAAGGCCCGGTAGTGTCGCTTCAGAGTCGCGGCCGAATAGATGTAGAGCGGCGTGCCGTATTCCCTGGCCAGCCCCTCGACGGGAAGATCCTCGGCGTGGAGTTCGCCGTTTTTGTACTGAAAATAATGCATCAGTTTTCTCCGGATTGCGGGGTCAGGGTGATGGTTTTGGATACCGCCGGTTCGACAGCGCCGTGCGTGTTGTCCGCCTGCAGGCGGACGCGCAGGGAACGGGCCGGAAACGGCTGGCAGATGCTCAGGATGAAGCTGTTCTCCCGGCGCAGCACGCCGTCCGAATAGGGATAGAGCTTTTTGGTCACGGACGGGGTGAAGGGGCAGGTGGGGCATCCATCCTGCTCGATCTCCATCAGGAAGTACTCCAGATTGACCAGATTTCCGCCGAGCTGGGCGCTGACGAGCAGGCAATCTCCATCCATGCCGGCTTCCAGGTGGTTGATGTGGATCAGCTCGTCGGTGAGCACGGGCTGGGGCCATTCCTTTTTTCCGCAGGCGGCCAGCAGGAGCAGAAGGCAGAGCAGTTTTCTCATCCGGGGTTCCTCATTGCCGGGTCAGCCGGTCATGTCTTTCCACTGATGGAGCAGGGTCAGGGCGTCCAGCGGGGAAAGCTCGTTCACGTTGAGGGCACGCAGGGCCGTCAGTACGGGGTTCTCTTCCATTTCCTCCCGCGGGGAGGCGGTGATCCCGAGGCCGGGCAGACCGGCCTGTCTGGAGATGAGCTCCCGGCGTTTGCCGCTGTTCGGGGCGGTGCGTTCCAGAACGGCCAGAATTTCCTTGGCTCTGGCCACCACCGGAGCCGGAACTCCGGCTAGGCGCGCCACCTCGATGCCGTAACTGCGGTCCGCCGGTCCGGGTACCAGGCGGCGCAGGAAAACGATCTCGCCCTTCCATTCCCGGATGGCGATATTGTAGTTGCGCAGGCCCGGCAGCCGTTCTTCCAGGGCCGTGAGCTCATGGTAATGCGTGGCGAAAAGGGTGCGGATACCCCCCTGACGGCGGACCAGTTCCTCGGCCACGGCCCAGGCCAGGGACAGGCCGTCGAAAGTGCTGGTGCCGCGTCCGATCTCGTCCAGAATGACCAGGGAGCGCTTGCCCGCCTGGCGCAGGATGCGCGCCGTCTCGCTCATTTCCACCATGAAGGTGGACTGGCCCATGGACAGGTTGTCCGAAGCGCCCACCCGCGAGAAAATGCGGTCGCAAAGCCCCAGTCTGGCCGAGGACGCGGGCACGAAACCGCCCATCTGGGCCAGAATGCAGATCAGGGCCGCCTGGCGCAGGACGGTGGACTTGCCGGCCATGTTGGGTCCGGTGATGAGCAGCACCCGGCCGTTATCGTCCAGAGTGAGGTCGTTCGGGATGTATCCGGCCCGTCCCTGCACGGCTTCCACCACCGGATGGCGGCCGCCCTTGATGACGATATCCAGTCCTTCGTGCAGTTCGGGGCGGCTCCAGTCCCATTTGTGCGCGGCATGGGCCAGACTCTGGGTGAAGTCGAGCTCGGCCACGGTCCGGGCCATGTCCATGAACCGCTGCCTGTGCCCGGCCACTTCCTCGCGCAGGGCCAGGAAAAGCTCATATTCCCGCGCTTTGCGGAGGTCGGCGGCGCTCAGGAGGCGTTCCTCCAGATTCTTGAGCTCTTCCGTGACGTAGCGTTCGGCGTTGACCAGGGTCTGGCGGCGGATGAAATGTTCCGGCGGCGCGGCGTTCTGGGCCCGGCTCAGTTCGAAGTAGTAGCCGAAGGCCTTGGTGTACCCGAGTTTGAGCCGGGGCAGGGCCTCCCGCTCGCGTTCGAGCACGGCGTTCAGGGCTGTCTGGCCATGATCCGTCAGCTCCATCAGCTCGTCGAGCCGCGCATCGTATCCGGGGCGGAACAGTCCGCCTTCGGTGATGACCGGAGGCAGACTGTCGGCCAGAGCCCGCCGCAACAGGGCGCAGACGTCATCCAGATCATCCCAGGAATCCAGCAGGGACTGAAGCCGGGCGGGGGGATTCTCCAGAGAGGAAAGATGCGCGCGCATGGCCGGAAGGACGGTCAGAGAGGCCCCCAGTGAGGCGAAATCCCGGGGCATGGAGCGGTTCATGACGATGCGCGTGCACAGCCGCTCCAGATCGTGGACACGGTCCAGAAACTGCCGCAGCTTTTCGCGCTCCGCGCCTTTTTCATGCAGATAGACCACCATGTCCTGCACGGGCGAGATGGCGGACAGTTCCCGGAAGGGCTGACGCAGGCGGGTTTCCAGCAGGCGGCCGCCCATGGGCGTCTGGGTCTGGTCCAGTACCTGCCACAGGGTGCCCCGGCCCTTGCCGCCATCCATTGTGCGGAACAGCTCCAGATTGCGCTCCGTGACTTCGTCCAGAAGCAGGGTGGCGGCGATGTTCAGGGGCTCGAAGGGCCGCAGGTGTTCGAGGGACCGCTTCTGGGTAAGCTCCAGATAAGTCAGAAGCGCCCCGCAGCAGCGGGTCAGGGCGGGCTTGTCTTCCAGATCCAGGGCGGCCAGGGACGCCACCCGCTGCGCCCGGAGAATTCTGTCCGTAGCGCCCGGCCCGTCGAAATACGTCTTTTCCGGATATCGGGACACTTTTCTGGCGGCTTCTTCCAGATGGGCGGGCAGGGCCTGGGTCTGGGTCAGCAGAATCTCGCTGGGATTCATCTTCACCAGCCACTGCCACAGGGCGGCCTCGGCCTTGGTCTGAAGGCCCGACCACATGCCCGTGGAAACATCCACCCAGGCCAGTCCGCCGCCCAGGTCCGGGTGCCAGAACAGGGCGCTCAGAAAATTGTGTCCCTTGGCGTCGAGGTTCTGGTCTTCCACCACCGTGCCCGGCGTGAGCACGCGGGTGACTTCCCGGCGGACCAGTCCCTTGGCCTGCCGGGGATCTTCCACCTGATCGCACAGAGCCACGCGGTATCCCTTTTCCAGCAGCTGGCGCACATAGTCGTCGATGGCGTGGTGGGGCATGCCGCACATGGGCACGGGGTTGTCCGCGCCGGGATTGCGGCTGGTCAGGGTTATCTGCAGCTCGCGGGCCGCGATTTCGGCGTCTTCGAAGAACAGCTCGAAGAAGTCCCCCATGCGGAAGAAAAGCAGAGTGTCCGGGTATTCTTCCTTTACGAGCAGATACTGCTCCATCATGGGGGTGAGCTTGACGGTGTTCATAAGATCAGTGGGCCGGATTTTCATCGGGAACCACGATTTTCCAGGCGTCGGTCATGCGGGTTTTCGGCGTATCGCGGCTTGGCCCTGGGCCGTATGAAAAGATTTTTCGGCCGCTATGTGGTGTTTCCATCCGGCCGGGAAAAGTCTGCCCATAATGTGTCGCCCCATCAGATTTTCCCTCCCATCTTCAGAGCCATAAGGACAGCGATGATAGTCAGAAGAAGCATCAGAAAGAAAAAAGTGAGCGCGCCCGCCAGGTTTGTTCCGCCCTGCCGGGCAAGTTCATCCCTGACCTGATGAGGGATGATGCTTTCCCTTATCCGTTTTATTTTGCCTTCCGCATGCAGCTTGTACCAGTAGTTGCCCTGCAGGCCGACCAGCACGCTGAAAGCGATATTGACCGCTCTGGCCACGTTTTCGGACACATCGAGGAATCCCGCGATGAAGCCCACGCCCAACATGGCCGCGAAAAGCAGAGCCGCGGGACGGTACATTTTCCTGTATATCAGCCAGGCGACGTTCAGAAAAAATCCCGGCCAGTTCCAGGAGATCTTTTTCTCGGCAAAGCGGGCCCATTTTCTGACGTAGAGGTCATACTTTTTGCCCA
>JAUMXF010000065.1 GCA_030529235.1 Pseudomonadota bacterium | reverse complement strand
TTCAACAATATTTTTACCGAGCTGGCAAAAACAGCCGGAAAAGATGGACGATTGACGATCGATGCCACCAAAGGGCGGTCTGACTCAAAACTCCATGCTGTTTGCGACGGCCACGGCAGGCCCTTGGCCATGACGCTCACAGAAGGCCAGGTGAGCGACTGCAAAGGAGCCGCCCTGCTTATGGATGCTTTGCCTGAGGCCAGGGAGCTTCTGGCGGACCGCGGTTACGACGCCGACTGGTTCCGTGACGTCCTGCTCGCCAGAGGTATGACGCCCTGCATCCCTTCCGGAAAGAACCGAAAGAGGCCCAGCTGTTACGATAAAGAGCTGTAGGCCTTCCTTCTTGCCCGACGGAGGTTTCATGCTGACCCTTTCTTCCCCTCTGGACATGCACGTCCACCTGCGTCAGGGCGCCATGCTCCGGTTCACGGCGCCGTACACGGCCCGCGATTTCGCTGCCGCCGTGATCATGCCCAATCTTCAGCCGCCCGTAACGACCCGGGAGCAGCTTCTGGACTACCGGCAGGCCATTCTCCATGCCGCTGGGCATCCCTTCGAGCCTCTCATGACCCTGTTTTTCCGCGACTACTCTCTGGCGGAGCTGGAAGCGGCCCGGCCGCACATCATCGGCATCAAGCTCTATCCGGCGGGCATGACCACCAACTCCGAGGCCGGGCTGGCCGATCCGGTCCTGGCCGGTCGGATGCTTGGCCGCATGGCCGAACTGGACATACCGCTTCTGATACACGGCGAAAGCCGCGGTTTCGTACTGGATCGCGAAAGTCTCTTTCTGCCCGTGGTGGACGGATGGGCGCGGGAACATCCGAGGCTGCGCATCGTTCTGGAGCACATCACCACCCGCGAGGCAGTGGCTCTTCTGGACAGGCACGAAAACCTGTTCGCCACCGTAACCCTGCATCATCTGCTCATCACTCTGGACGACCTGCTGGGCGGGCTCATGCGCCCGCATCTTTTCTGCAAGCCCGTGGCCAAGCGCCCGGAAGACCGCGAGGCCCTGCGGGAAGCGGCCGCCCGTCATCCCAAGGTGTTTTTCGGCAGCGACACGGCTCCCCATCCCATACATGCCAAGGAAGCTCCGGGCTGTGCCGCCGGAATCTTCTCCGCACCGGTGGCCCTGCCCGCCCTGGCCGCGTGTTTCGAGGAAATGAATTGTCTGGAAAAATTGCAGGCTTTTGTCTCGGACCGAGCCAGGGCCGCCTACGGAATCACGCCGCCGCAAAAAACCGTAACCCTGCGGCGAAAGTCATGGACCGTGCCGGCCCGGTTGGGCGACGTGGTCCCCTTTCTGACCGGGGAAACTCTCGGCTGGGAGGTGACGGCATGTACATAGCAGTGACCGGAAGCGGCCCGGGCAGACGCTACGAACTGCGCCGCACCGTAAAAGGGACTCATGGACTGGCCGCCGAGCGACTGCTTGATCTGGGAAAAAATCCGGCTGGGCTGGTCCATTTCGAGAGAGCGGGCATCATCTACGCTCCGGAAGTTCAGGAGGGGCTGGCCGGGTTCGATGTGGACCTGGACGCGCTTGATCAGGCCTTTTCCATCTTTGCGCCCCAAGGCTTCACCCCGCCTCCCGGCAGAAAGGTCTGGAAGCGGACGGTCCTGACCGAAACGGAGAAAGACGCCATCCGCGCCGTGCCCGCCTTCGACCGCAGGCGCGTGGCCTATCTGCGCTCGGGAGAAGCCAATCTGAGCCGCATCGACGAGGTCAACCCCCGGCTTTTCCGCCGGTTGCCCCACCAATGCCGGGACGAGCGGGAGCACATGTTCCGGCGCATGGAAGCCGAGCTGCCCCGGCGGGAAATCCGCCGCTACATATACGCCGTTTTCAATCTGCAACGGCACTTCATGGACCGCGCCGCCCGGAACATGCCCGAAAGCCTTGATCCGGCGCGACTGGATGAGGCCTTTCTGCATGAATTCTGTCTGTTGTGGGAGGACAGAATCTTCGACCCTCACGGCGAGGCCCGCGAAAACCTGCGCCGCTACGCCTGCATGCATTTTGACTTCGACTTTGCCCCGGACGATGATTTCGGACGCATCTTCCATGAATTCATGAATGACTTCAGGCGGCTCCGGAAGGCCCGGCCCGCTCCTCCACCGGATATGGTCAGGGAGCTGTTCGGTCTGGACATGGCGGATATCCGCCGCATGCCGAGAAAGGAATTCGCCCGCCTTTTCCGGCAAAAAGCCATGTCCGCCCATCCGGACAAAGGCGGGGATCACGAACATTTCGTGCGCCTGCTGGACGCCTACAGGCGCATCGTCGCCACCAAGCCGGAATAGAGGGAGAAAGGCGGGGCTGCGGGCCGCAATCACATCGGCGGCATCGAACGGTTCCGGGCCTGTGAGAAAAACCGCCCCTGTCCTTATCGCGGGATACCAAAAAATTTTTCCATCTTTGTCTGTGGAAAAGGGCAAATACTCTGGACGGCATCAAGCAGAAATAGGGCCGGATCAGCGAGGCGCCACAGAAATTATTCCAGCCTCCATGGCCCGCGCAGCGAGGGACCGGCCAGAGCCTCGTCCAGCCGCCGCAGAAATTCCTGTCTGCTGACTTCAAACCCGCCGAAACGGGTCATGTGCGCGGTGGTCTGCTGGCAGTCGATGAGTGAAAAACCGGCCCGGTCCAGAGCCCGCACCAGTGTGACCAGCCCGGCCTTGGAAGCCTCCGGTCTGAGAAAAAACATGGATTCCCCGAAAAAGGCCCGCCCCAGAGCCAAGCCGTACACCCCGCCGACCAGTTCGCCCTCTTCCCAGACCTCCATGCTGTGGGCAAAGCCCAGCCGGTGCAGATTGCAGTACGCCGCGATCATCTCCGGAACGATCCAGGTGCCCGAGGCACCGGGCCGGGGTACGTCGGCGCAGGAGGAAATGACCCGCTCGAAGGCCGTGTCCAGGGAAAAGGAAAACCGGCCCCGGCGCAGGATGCGTTCCAGCCGGGCCGGAACATGCAGACGCCCGGGCTCGAGAATGAGACGGGGGTCGGGACTCCACCACAGGATGGGCATGTTCTCCGAATACCAGGGGAAAATGCCCTGCGCGTAAGCCGTAAGCAGACGCTCGGGCGAAAGGTCGCCCCCCACGGCCAAAAGCCCGTCCTCTCCGGCCAGAGCCGGAGACGGAAAAACGGGCTCCTGGCGCAGCGGGAAGACGCTCACGGCTTGCCGCGCTCCATGAAGGTGAAATCAAGCGCCCCATTCTTCAGACCGATGCGCGCCGATCCGCCCGAGGCCAGTTCGCCGAAGAGCAGCTTGTCCGCCAGCACATCCTTGACTTCCTTCTGGATGAGGCGGCCCAGCGGCCGGGCTCCGAAGGCCGGATCGAAACCTTCTTTCGCCAGCCAGGCTCTGGCCTCGGGATCAAGCACCAGACTCACGTTTCTGGCCGCGAGCTGGTCGCCCAGCTCGGCCATGAACTTGTCCACGATCTTCTCCATAACCTCCTGAGTCAGGGAGCGGAAGGGAATGATGGCGTCCAGGCGGTTCCTGAACTCCGGGCTGAACAGCTTCTCGATGGCGGCCATGCCCCGCGAGGCGCGGTCATCCTCGGCTCCGGCCCTGAAGCCGATGGCGTTGGCGCTCATCTCCCTGGCTCCGGCGTTGGAGGTCATAAGCAGGATCACGTTGCGGAAATCCGCCTGGCGGCCGTTGTTGTCCGTCAGCGTGGCGTGATCCATGACCTGGAGCAGGATGGCGAACATGTCCATGTGGGCCTTTTCGATTTCGTCCAGCAGCAGCACACAGTGCGGAGTCTTGCGCACGGCGTCGGTGAGCAGGCCGCCCTGCTCGAAGCCGACATAGCCCGGAGGCGCGCCGATGAGCCGGGCCACGGCGTGCTTTTCCATGTACTCGCTCATGTCGAAGCGCACGAAGTTCACGCTCAGGCATTCGGCCAGACGCTTGGCCACCTCGGTTTTGCCCACGCCCGTGGGGCCGGTCAGCAGAAAGGATCCCACCGGGCGCTCCATGTTGCCGAGTCCCGCTCTGGCGCGCTTGATGGCCTTGGCCAGCATCTGCACGGCCTCGTCCTGACCGAAGACCTGCCCGCCCAGCTCCGCTTCCAGGCGGGCCAGCCGGTCCCGGTCCGACGAAGTCACCCGCGAACTGGGGATACGGGCCATACGCGCGACCACTTCCTCGATGTCCCGGCGGGTGACGGACTTGCGGCGCTTGTCGCCGGACAGGACGAAAATGGCTCCGGCCTCGTCGATAACGTCGATGGCTTTGTCCGGCAGGCACCGGTCGGTGATGTGCCGGGCCGAAAGCTCCACAGCCGCAGTGATAGCCGAAGGCTGATATTTCACTCCGTGGAATTTCTCGTAGTAGGGCTTGAGCCCCATGAGAATCCGCTCGCTTTCGGCCACGGTGGGTTCCACGATGTCTATTTTCTGGAAGCGCCGGGACAGGGCCCGGTCCTTCTCGAAATGATTCTTGTATTCCTCGTAGGTGGTGGAGCCGATGCAGCGCAGTTCGCCGGAAGCCAGCACGGGCTTCAGAATGTTGGATGCATCCATGGACCCGCCGCTGGTGGAGCCCGCGCCGATGATGGTATGAATCTCGTCAATGCTCAGGATGGCTCCGGGAATGGCTCCGAGCTCGGCGATGACGCCCTTCAGCCGGGCCTCGAAATCCCCCCGGTACTTGGTTCCGGCCAGCAGGCTGCCCATGTCCAGAGCGAACACGCGGGCCTCGGCGAACTGTTCCGGGGCCTTGCCCTGGGCGATCATGAGCGCCAGCCCCTCGGCCACGGCGGTCTTGCCCACGCCGGGGTCACCGACGAACACGGGATTGTTCTTCTTGCGCCGGGAAAGAACCTGCAGGGTGCGCTTCAGTTCCTCCTCGCGGCCCACCAGCGGGTCGATGCGCCCCGCGCGGGCCTTGGCCACGAGATCCACGGTGTACTTCTCCAGCACGCCCTGACCGGCCTCTTTTTCTTCCCCTTCCGTCGCGCCTCCATCCGGAGCCTGATGGGAGATGAACTCCAGCACCGTCAGCCGGGTCAGCCCTTGAGCCTTCAGATAATAGACGGCGAAGGCCTCTTCCTCCTCCAGCATGGCCGCCAGAAAATCTCCGGCCTGAACCAGTGACTTGCCCGCAGACTGCATGTGCAAAATGGCCCTCTGCATGGCCCGCTGCACGCTGACGGTCTGCACGATCTCGTGCTCCGGCCGGACGATCACGGTCAGATGGTCGGTAAAAAACTGGGTCAGCTGCCTGCGCAGCCGTTCCACATCCACCCCGCAGCCGCGAAGCAGGCTCTGGCCGTGGGCGTCGATGGTGTAGCTGTACAGCAGATGCTCCAGAGTTAGACACTCATGCTGGCGCATCTTCACTTCCTGCACCGCGCCGCCGATGATTCTTTCCAGTTCCTTGCTCAGCATAATCACACCTCTTCCATGGAGCAGCGCAGGGGAAAGGACTGTTTCCGGGCCATCTGGTGCACCAGATGCACCTTGGTCTCGGCCACTTCGGCGGTATAGATGCCGCACAGACCCATTCCCTTCTCGTGCACGCTCATCATAATGGCCATCGCCTCGGTTTCCGTCTTGCCGAAAACATCCATCAGCACCTCCACCACGAATTCCATGGAGGTGTAGTCGTCGTTATGCAGCAGCACCTTGTACTGGCGCGGTTCCTGAAGCTGTTCCTCAAGCACCGTCCCCGGATCGGCTCCCGGAACTTCAAACGGCTCGCCCATGCGTTTTCCCTCTACTCTTCCTCGCCGTATTCGCTGATCCAGCCCTGAAGGATGTCCACAATCTGCCGGGCCTGTTTGGCCGAGGAAATGTTGAACTTGGAATGGGGCTGGAAGCGGCCGTTCCGCTTCTGGTAACGGCCCACCCGGAACTTTACGGGGCCGAAGTCCTCTTCTCCCCGGCCCGCCTCCTGATAGGCGAACATGACCGTGGCCCAGGCGCCGCGGGTCAGTACCTCTTTTTTCAGCTCCCGCACCTTCTGGACGCCGTCCTCGTCCGTCCAGTCTATGGAAATGTCATCGATGGTTTCAGCCATGCATACTCCGTTATGATGTTTCTTCAAAGGCGCAAAAATTCCGGCAAAGTTCTTTGCCGGTCCGCCCGGCCTTTCTCTTCGACATAATCATGTCACAGAGGACCGGTGTCCCTCAAGTCCGGCCCGCCTGCGGAAAAAACGGGAACCCCGCCGATCACGTCGGACAGCCTTATGGCGTCGAAAGCTCCGACAATGACGGCGTTCAGACGCTTCCAGGTTTCCCGGGCGGAACAGTCTCCCGAACGGAGACAATATTTCTCGTCCTCACAGCAGTTGGTCAGGCAGAGAGAGCCGTCCATGATCCGGATGATCTCCCCCAGGGATATTTCCGACGCGGCGCGGTTCAGCCGGTATCCGCCGGCCGCTCCGCGTTTGCTCGCCACCAGACCGGAGCGTTTCAGCGGTTTGAGCAGCTGTTCCACGAACGGCAGGGTGATGCCGGTCCGTTCGGAAAGCATGACCGTGCTCACGGGAGTTTCTTCCTCGTGCACGGCCAGATCAAGCAAAATGCGCACCGCATAGCGGGCGCGGGCGGAAAGTTTCATACGGCGTCCTCAAAAATCCGAAAAATCGGCTCCCGGCCGGACAACATACGCCTTCAGACGAAAAAAGGCCCGGCCACCCGCTGTTATGCACCAAATCGGCCGCGTCAACCGGACGGCCGGAAAGACCCACCGTTTGAAACGGACCCGGCGCAAGACGGATGCGCCCATACATAGCCTTTCGCGATCAAACCCCGCCGCAACCATTTGCCCTATCTATTTGTTCCCGCCCGTTCATTTGGGCTAGCTTGCGCGGACAAAAAAGGAGGCATCAATGAAGCGTTTGATCTGTTTTTCCGCGGTGTTTCTTTTCCTGTGCGCGACAGCCGGAGCCGGCATGCTGCAGCAGTTCGCGGGCCAGAAGGGAACCATCGGCATTGCCGGCGGCACGGCCCATATTCCGGTCATGAACGCGGCGGCCAAAAGAATCATGACCGCCAATCCCGGCATCCGCATCACCGTGGAAGGCGGCGGCACCGGCGTCGGCGTGCAGAAGGCCGGAGAGGGTCTGGCGGACATCGGCAATACCGGCCGCGCCCTGTCCGAGGACGAAAAGACCAGGTACGGACTGGTTTCCTTTCCCTTCGCCGTTGACGGCGTGACCGTGGTCCTGAACCCCGCCAGTCCGGTGACGGAGCTGACCGCCGCTCAGGTCCGGGACATTTTCGCGGGGCGGGTGGTCAACTGGAAGGATGTCGGCGGCCCCGACGCGGCCATCACGCTCTACACCCGCGACGAAGCCAGCGGCACCCGCGAAGTGTTCTGGAGCAAGATGCTGGAAAAAGGTCTTGTGGCCGACAAAGCCAACGTGGTCGCTTCCAACGGAGCCATGAAGGTGGCCGTGGCCCAGGATAAAAACGGCATCGGCTACATGAGCATCGGCTTTGTGGACGAAACCGTCAAAGCTCCGCTGCTCGACGGCGTGGAACCCTCCCAAGACAACGCCAGAACCGGCGTCTACAAGGTCGCGCGGAAGCTGTACATGAACACCAAAGGCGAACCTCAGGGGCTGACCAGGCTTTTCATCGACTACGTGACCAGCCCGGAATGCGCCGACATCATCGCCGAGGCCGGATACATCCCGCTCAACTAGATGGAAGGACAGCTTTCTTCCGGCCGGCAAAACCATAACCGGCTTTGCCGGCAGCTCTTTCTCGACCGGGTCGTCACAGCCCTCTGCCGGGGTGCGGGTTTCGTCTCCCTGGCGACGCTCACCGCCATTCTCCTTTTTCTCGCGGCGCTGAGCCTTCCCCTTTTCACCGCCGGACAGTGGGATGCCGTTCTCTCCACAGTCTGGCGGCCCTTTCAGGGACAATACGGCATCCTGCCCATGATCGCCGGTTCCCTGGTCCTGAGTGTCTCGGCCTTCGCTCTGGCCTACCCTGTGGGGGTGGGCCTTTGCCTCTTCATTCTCGGAGGGCGGGACGGCTTTCCGCGCCGGGCGGTTCTGGCCGTGGTGACCTTCATGACGGCCATCCCCACTGTGGTGTACGGCTTCGTGGCCGTCTTTCTGCTGACGCCCCTCCTGAAAAGGCCCTCCGGCGGCAGCGGCCCGACTCTCCTCGCCGCCACCCTGACGCTGGCCCTGCTCATCCTGCCGACCATCGTCCTGTTCCTGCACGGAACCATGCACGAGACCGAAAAACGGACCCGACTGGCCAGCGCGAGCCTCGGCCTCACGCCCCTTCAGGCTCTGCTTCTGGTGGTGCTGCCCGGATCGGCATCCGGTCTGCGCACAGCTGCCGTCATGGGCTACTGCCGGGCCCTGAGCGACACGCTCATTCCGCTCATGCTGGCCGGAAACGCGCCCCAGTTTCCGGATTCCCTGTTCGACTCCGTGCGTACCCTGACAGCCCATATCGCTCTGGTGGTGGCCACGGACAACAGCTCTCCGGCCTTTCACTCCCTCTTTGCCTGCGGCCTGCTGCTTTTCGGCGTGAACCTCGCCGTGCAGGCAGCCATCCGGCCAAGAGACAGACTCTTCCGGCCCCTCTCGGGATGGCGGCTGCGGATGCTCGCTTTTCTGACCGCGCATTCTCCATGCCGGGCTCTCACGGCAATCTGGTCCTCCCTGTCCGCCGCCCTGACGCTGACCGCCGTAGGTGGTCTGATCGTCTTTCTGCTGGTACGCGCCCTGCCCGTTCTGAACCGGCGACTGTTCTTCGGCGGCACGCCCGTTACGGCCGCCATTCTCGGACAGGAACCGGTCTGGGACGGCATTTTCGCCGCCTGTGCCGGCACCGTAGCGCTGGTCGTTCTGTCCTCCTGCATGGCCATTCCGCTGGGCGTGGCCGGAGGCGTGGCCATATCGCAATATCTGGGCTCATTCTGGGCCAGAGCCCTGCGCTTTTCGGCCAACACCCTGGCCGGAGTGCCGTCCATCGTCATGGGCCTTTTCGGCTTTTCCCTGATCATCTTCCTGCGCCGCACCGTCGCGCCCGAGGCCAACACCGGCCTGCTCCTCGCCGCCCTGTGCATCGCCCTTCTGGTGCTGCCCTTCACCATCAACGCCACCGCGCTTTCCCTGTCCTCCCTGCCCGAGGAACTGCGCCTTTTGGGGCCGAGCCTGGGCATGACATCCTGGCAGAGCCTGCGGCGCATTCTGCTTCCCGCCGCCAGCCGGGGCATTCTGGGCGGCGTCTTTCTGTCCATGGGTCGGGCGGCCGAGGACACGGCCGTCATTCTGCTGACCGGAGCCGTGGCCTACGGCGGCCTGCCCGGAAGCCTGCTGGATAAATTCGAGGCCCTGCCCTTCACCATCTACTATCTGGCCGCCCAGCACCAGAGCGTTCACGATCTGAACCGGGGCTTCGGCGCGGCCCTGACCCTGCTCGCGCTGGCCGTTGCCCTCTTTCTCGCCGCACGGGCCCTGCAAATCCGTATGGAGAAACAATGGAAACGCTGACTCCGGTCTTCACTCTGCGCGGCGTGAGCGTGTCCATGGACGGACGGCGCGTTCTCGACGGCCTCGACCTGGACATCGCCAAAGGCTGCGCCACCTTCATCGTGGGCCGTTCGGGGGCCGGCAAAACAACCCTGCTGCGCGTGCTGAACCGCCTGAATGAATGCTTTCCGGACTGTGAAACCTCCGGCGAAGTAATCATGCATCTGGAACGCGGCCCCATCCGCCCCTATGCTGGCGAAATATCCCTGCCGGAACTACGCAGGCTGACCGGCATGGTCTTTCAGCACCCCAATGTGCTGCCCATGAGCATTGTGGACAATATCGCCATGCCACTGACGGCCGTTCTCGGCTTGAAGCGCAAACAGGCCCTGGAGGCGGCCCGGGCCGCTCTGGAAGAAGCCCGTCTCTGGACGGAAGTGGGCGACCGCCTCGACGCCGATGCCCGCACCCTGTCCGGCGGCCAGCAGCAGCGTCTGTGCCTGGCGCGGACTCTGGCCATGCGGCCGGAAATCCTGCTTCTGGACGAGCCCACATCATCGCTGGATCACAAGGCGGCCAGAGGCATCGAAGAGCTGCTGACCGGACTCAAAGGCAGGTACACGCTGGTTGTGGTTTCCCACGAAATGGCTTTTGCGGCCCGGCTGGCTGACAGTGTTCTGGTTCTGCGGGAGGGCCGGATACACGACCGCATCCGGCGGGAGGACATTTCAAAAGGCGGCACGATCCGCCCGGAAGACCTGGAAAACCTGTACTGAAACGGTGGGCGGCTTTAACCGCTCCGTTCATGGGTGTAACAGAGCTGCATTTTGCGTATGTTCTCCACAATTTCTTCCCTGAGCCACTTCGGAGAGCATACTTCTGCTTTACCGCCGAACCCGAGCACCCAGGAAACAATCTCGTCCGGGCTGCGAGCCGTCAAAGCCAAGGTGATGTCGCCGTTTCTATGCCTGGTGACACGTTGATCCGTACCCCATTCCCGTTCGGCTACATAGGTGGCCGCAGATTTGTCGAACCGGATACGGGCAATGAACGGCTCACACTCCATAAGACCGAAAGCCCCGGCATTCTCCTCTGCCGGTTCGGGTAAAGCCATGGCATCTCGTCTGGTCAGGGTGACTTGGCGCAGGCGGTGCACGGCAAGAGTGGTTGGCGCTTCGTATTTGGCCAGAGGCACTCCTCTTTCCGTGACAATCCATCCCGAGAGAAACATAGCTTCATGAAAAGCCACAAGCCGCTTGGGGGCGTAGTCAAATGCTTTGGCTTCGGCATGAAGCCCCGATTTGTAGCGCACCGAACAGACTTTGTGCCCACGGATGGCACGGATAAGCGTTTGCAGGATGGCCTGAAACGGCGTGTAATCAATGCGGCCTTTCGCAAAGGCTTTGCCAAAGCTTTCCCCAGAGCTGTCCCCTTCGGACAAAAATGCGTTTGCCTGCTGTAGTGTCGCATCAACAGTCTTCCTCATGGACTCCGGCAGGAGATGCAGGATAAAATCCCGACACAGGGCAAGCTGGTACAACCCCTCCGCATTGAGGCTCACCTTTGGAAGATGCTTGGGCCGGTCAAGTTGAAAAACAACCTCCCGTCCGCGTTTAGCGCGCAACAGTTTGCCAAAGCGGGATGCTTCAAGCTGGTCCACCAGACGCGCCACCGCCTGCTTGGAGCAATTCAGCTCCTGTGAAAGATTGCTCAGGCTCAACTCCCGCCCGGTGAAAAGCATCATACTGTACAAAGCGAGCAATTTTTCAGCTGGCTTGACATCTGGATTCCATTTTTTGCCCATATATTTTCCGCCGTGCATAAGATTTATTCCGGACTATCTGAAAAAAACATGCAAAAAACGTGTTCGCTCACAATATTTCAAGTACAGGACAGTAATACTCTTAAATAAATCCAATACACTTTGAATATTCCTCCGTCTTCAGAGATTGCTCCTTCTGCAGAGCTTCAATAAGTGTATCATGATCCACGGTCAGGTCATCCTCCAGCAATGGATCGAACCGGGAACGCACTGCATGAAAATCTCCTGGTGTGATCTTCCCTAATCCCACCAGTTTTTCTTTCAATTTCACCGACAATGGATAGACACACAAAGGGGCCAGTAATTTCATGTACAGAGACAGAATCTGGTTTGGCCGGGCATAACCGAAGGCAACCTTGTGCGAGAAACGCCGCATGACAGCGGCATCCAGACTTTCTCTTCTGTTGGTAGTACATATGCAAAAGCTTCTGCACTCCTCCAAGGCTGTCAGAAATTCATTAACCAGGCTTGTCTCCCACGAACGCTGCGCCGTGTCGCGCGAGAAGAGAAACGTATCTGCTTCGTCAATGACCAATACCGCTCCATCCCGTTCGGCCTCCCGAAATGCTTCGGCTACATTGTGTTCCGACATGCCCAGGTACGGATTCAGCAAATCGCTTGCCCTCTTGAGCAGACATTCCCGTCCCAATTCCTTGGCTATATATCGGGCCAAGGCAGTTTTCCCCGTGCCTGAAGGACCGTAGAACAACATGGTCCCAAGTCCTGGACGCGGTAGATTCATCTCGCGCATGGCGGCATCCACCCAGCGGGACCGGGATAAAAGCTCAGCCGCCGAACCTTCCAGGCAGACACCTTCCGGGATAAAATCGGCAGCGGCCTGAGGTTTGATGCGAGGGCTGCGGCCATCGTAGCGCAGGGTTGTATAGGCGTACAGAATACGCTCAATTGCGAATTTAAAGTCCTCATTGTCCTCGCAGAGAATTTTGGCCTGAGATACGGCATTCTCGATAACTGCAGCGGGAACTTGATAATTGCGTGCAAAGGATACGAGGCAATCTGTTGTGAGCAGCCTTTTCACTCGGTGCTTACGCAATATCTTGTCCCATGTGCGCAACAGATCCTGCTGCTTCAATTCTTCAAAATGGATGCTGAAGGTGAATCTGCGGCGCACGGCTTGATCAATGTGTTCCACTTGGTTGGTAACCCAGACGACCCGTTTTCCAGGCTGCTCGAGAAAATCGTTCAGCCACGCCTTGTCCTTGGTCTGATTGTCGGTGTTTCTGCTTGTGTCGAGGAGGCGTTCTGCCTCGTCAACCAGAACAAACGCACCCTTATATCTGGAGGCCATATGCAGGCACGCGGCCAGCGAGGCACGCCGATCGCGGTCATCATCTTCCCGCCGGCTGGACACCGCCCAAGCCCGGATGCCACAGGCTCGGGCCAGACTGCGCGCAAAAGTCGTCTTCCCCGTTCCGGGCGCACCATAAAGCAGGATATGTACAGAATCATTCCCCATTTTTTTCAACAGGGATACGGCGTGCCCGGCTGCGTTCGGAGCGATATGGAAATCTCCCAATGGAAGAACCTCTCCTTCCAGTGGACGGCAGGAAAGCCATTCCATGTCGGATCTGTCCGCATCCTCCCAAAAGGAAAACAGTTGGTCGGGCAGACGAAAACAATGGTTGGTGTCGAGTAGGCCGTAATCGGATAGTTTATGGATAGATGCCCGCAAATCGCTCAAAGACATGCCGAGAATACGGGCGAAAATACGCCTGCGCCCGTGCTTGTAAATTGACAACTCGTCTTCAAAATAGCTTTCCACGGCACTGAAGGACTGATTGATGAAAACAAATTCACACAAACGCAGACATTTCTGATCCAGCCCGAAAATACGCTTCATCTGCCGAGTGGCCCGGAGATAAAGCTCGCTCTTTTTCTTCGCCATTTTACTGGCCTCGGAACATTCCTGAATCGCGGCAGCCAGAATTATCTCCCGCAGGCAGGGATGTTCTTCACTTATTTCCTCCAGCTCATGCCCGAGTCGGCGCGAGGACTTTGTAGAAATTTCCTGAAGAGCCTGACGGGCCTCATGCACGGACGGTGAATCATTCAGGTCATGAGAATCCTGGATGACTGACCGCAGCAAGCCCCGCAGACCACCGCAGCACCAGTCCAAACAATCAAAAAAATCACTCCAGAAAACAAAACCCTGCTCGATGGCGCACAATAACCACTCAGCTGTTTTGCCGCGCGCATATATGGTTTCCGGGGTCTGTGCAGCCTTCCTCGTTTTGGGGTACATCTTGAGCTTTTCTTTCCTCATGGCCCACTCCTTTTGTATTTGATATTTGGGGCCTATAGGAAGAACGTTCCAGATTATGATAAATATCCCGGTTGAAAATATGATTGCAAAAAAATATAGTTACTAGATAGTGTCGTCAATAAATCTTTTATTTGGAAAGATTTTCATGTATCCTCCT
>JAUMXF010000064.1:9055-13797 GCA_030529235.1 Pseudomonadota bacterium | reverse complement strand
CTTCACGGGAAAACAGCCCGCGTCCGATGCCGCTTTGGTTTGTGGCCAGAAAAAAGCGGCATCTGTGGTCGGCCAAGGCTTTCCATGTCGCGGCAATGCCGGGAATGAGGCGGACCAGGGCCGGATCGCGCAGGTAGTGTTCTTCCTCGATCAGGGTGCCGTCCCGGTCCAGAAGGATGGTGGTGATGGTGGTCATATTGCTCCCGCGAGGAGCTTTTGGTCAGAAAACGGGTCAGGTCAAGAACGGAGTGCGCCGGGGTCGGCCGCGTCCGGCGTCGTGACAGCGGGACCGGGTTGTGCTAGGGGCCGCTCACGACAAATCGGGAGAGCGCATGAGTAACGCGAAGAATCAGAAATGGGTCTATCTGGCCGCCGTACTCCTGGTCGGGGCGGGCGTGGGCTACCTGCTGTTCAGCGGACTGTCCCAGAATTCCGTATATTTTCTCAATGTGTCCGAGGCCTTGGCCATGCCAGCGGACAAGCTGTCTCAGGCCCGGCTGTTCGGAGCCGTTTCGGAAGTGGATCTGGTCCGGGATGCCCGGAATGCGGGCGTCAGCTTTCTTGTTCTGGACAAGGACAATCCGAGTGATGCCATCCGCGTGCGCTACAGCGGCGTGGTCCCGGACACCTTCAAGCCCGGCGCCGAAGTGATTCTGGAAGGCTCCTTCGCTCAGGGCGGAAAAGAGTTTCTGGCCACCACACTGATGACCAAGTGTCCGTCGAAATACGAAAAAAATGAAAAAGGCCAGCTGCGCCCGCCGGGATACAAGGGCTAGCTCTGTTTTCCGGCCGTCTGCCTCCCAGCCGGAACGCCCGGCTGTTTCCCCGTAACTGAACTTCCCTGCAGGAGTCTGCCGCATGCATTCCATCTGTTTCACCGCCCTGCTGCTCAGCATGCTGGCCGGAACCGGCCTTGTCGCCTACGCGGGCATCCGGGCGCTCAAGGACGATTTTTCCCCGCTGCCGCTGCTGGAAAAGGGGCAGATCGCCCTGGCCGCCGTGGTGCTGGCCGTGTCCGCAGTGCTGCTGTGGGCCCTGGCCACGCGGGATTTCTCCTACGCCTATGTGCGGGACTACACGGACACTTTCCTGCCGCTCTTTTACGCGGTGACGGCCTTCTGGGGCGGGCAGAACGGATCGTTTCTGTTCTGGTATCTGTGTGTGGCGGTCATGGGCGGGATCATGATCCATACGCCCGGCTATTCCCGTCTGGACGACCGGACCAAGATTTTTTTTTGGATCATGTTCTACATGGTGGAGCTGTTTTTCCTTTTTGCCCTGACCGGCCCGAGCAATCCCTTTCTCAAGCTCGATCCCGCGCCGTCAGAAGGCCACGGGCTCAACCCCCTGTTGCAGAATCCGGGCATGATCTTTCATCCGCCGCTTCTTTTCCTGGGTTATGCGGGTTACACCATTCCGTGCTGTCTGGCTCTGGCCTCGCGGCTTTCCGGCGACGGCCGGGACTGGCTCGAACAATCCCGCAACTGGAACATCATGGCCTGGATTTTTCTGACCGCCGGCATCGTTCTCGGCGGCTGGTGGGCCTACATGGAACTGGGCTGGGGCGGATACTGGGCCTGGGATCCGGTGGAGAATTCCTCTCTCATCCCCTGGCTCACAGGCACGGCCTTCGTGCACACATCCATTGTAGGCCGGACCCGCAACACCCTGCTGCGGACCAATGTCTTTCTCGTCTCCCTGACCCTGCTGCTCTGCTTTTTCGCCACCTTCGTGGTGCGCAGCGGCATCATCGACTCCGTGCACGCCTTCGGCGGGAGCAGGATGGGCACTCCGCTTCTGGTCTTCATGATCGCGGACCTGCTTCTGATCCTCTACGTCTGCCTGGTGCGCCGCACCGACGACACGTCCCATATCGACGACTTCGCCAGCCGTCCGGGCATGCTCTTTCTGAGTTCGTGGCTTTTCCTGTGCATCGGCGGCATTGTTTTTCTGGGCATCCTGTGGCCGGTCATCAGCGCGCTGTGGAGCGCCAATCCCGTGGGCCTGGACGCCGGATTCTACAACCGCGTCTGTCTGCCGCTCTTCACCGCCCTGGCCCTGATCATGGCCGTCTGCCCGTGGTTTTCGCAGAAAAGAGGAGTCGGGGACCCGGCGGCGCTGATGATCGTGCTCGGTGCTGGCGTGGGCTTCGCGGCTGCCATTTTCGCCATGGGCTACAGACAGCCGCTGGCTCTTGTGGCCTCGGCGGCCGGGATCATGATCGCCGTTTCGGTCGTGCTGGTATTTTTCCGGGTGAAGGGACTGCGCTCCTTCCGTCCGGCCTTTGGAGCTTACGGGGTGCATCTGGGCGTGGCCATGATGGTGGTGGGCGGCGCTTTCTCCGCAGCCTACAAGATGGAAGCCGACGCCGTCCTGCACAAGGGCGGGAACATGACCGTAGGCGGGTACACTCTGGTTTACGAGGGCCTGCGCCACGACCATGACAATCCGGCCATGGCTGTGCACGAGGCCCGGCTGACCGTGACCCGCGACGGCCGTCCGGTGGGCGTGCTGACGCCGGAAAAGCGCCTGTACCGCAATTTCGAGCAGTCCTCCTTTGCCGAGGTCTCGGTCATCCCTTCCCTGGGTGAGGAGCTTTACGCCACGCTGCTGGGCTTTGACGAGGTCGGCGCGGCCAGCGTGCGGGTCAGCGTGAATCCGCTGGTCAACTGGATCTGGATCGGCGGCACGCTGTCCTGCCTGGCGGCCTTTCTGTGCTGGAGAAAGATCGGACGGCGGTGATGGATCGGCCCGTGCTGCTGCGCCTTGACAATGTGGGGCATCTGTATGGCTCCCGGCTGGTTTTCCGGGGCGTCTCCTGTATTCTCGGAGCCGGGGAGATCCTGCTCGTGGCCGGTCCCAACGGTGCGGGCAAGTCCACGCTGCTCAGAATCATGGCCGGTCTGACCGCGCCCGGAAGCGGTCGGACGGAGCGGTTTGTCGCGGACCGGGAGATGGCCTTCATGGGACACCAGACCTTTGTCTATCAGGAGCTCTCGGCCCTGGAAAATCTGGAATTCTGGAACGCGGTGTACGGCTGCGGGCTGGACACGGAACGGCTGCTGGAGCTTCTGTCCGGAGTGGGGCTGCGTAATTTCGCTCTGGAGCGGGCCGGAACCTTTTCCCGGGGCATGGCCCAGCGTCTGTCCCTGGCGCGGACGCTTCTGGCCGCGCCCGCGCTCATTTTTCTGGATGAGCCGTCCACCGGTCTGGACGGCGCCTCCCGTGCTCTGCTGCATGGCGAACTGCGTTCGGCCAGGGAGCGGGGTGCGGGCATTATCTGGGTTTCCCACGATCTGGAGCGGGATCTGCCTTTCGCCGACACGGTGCTGCATCTGTCCGGACGGGAAATGGCCTACTACGGCCCGGCGTCGGGTTTTTCCCAAGGAGGCGCGGCATGATCGGGGCAGCCCTGGCCGTTGTCCGCAAGGACCTGCGGCTGGCCTTCGCCAACGGGCAGGGGCCGGTACAGGCGGTGCTGTTCGGGCTGTTGCTGGTGTTTCTGTTCAGTCTTTCGGCCGCCCCGGGCGAGCGGTTTTCGGCCCAGCAGGGACTGGCCGTCTTCTGGCTGTGCAGCTCCTTCGCCGTGGTGCTGATTTTTTCCCTGCTGTTCCGCTTCGAGGAGGAAAACGGTGCGGCCACGGCTCTTCTGCTTTCGCCGCTGCCCGTACAGGGGCTCTGGCTCGGCAAGACCCTGGCCGGAGGCGTGCTCCTTGTTCTGTGTCAGGCATTTTTTTTCCCCGCCGCTCTGGTCTTTCTGGATCTGGGCGTTGCCGGAGAGGCGCTGCCGCTCTGCGCCATGCTGGCCGGGGTGGACGCGGGGCTGTGCGTGCTGGGCGGTCTGGTGGGGGCTATGGGTTATGGCCAGAGCGCCAAGGACGCTCTGCTGACCATCATCGTCTTTCCGCTCCAGATCCCGCTTCTGCTGGGCGGCATCCGCATCGGCGAGGGACTCATGCGCGGAGGACTCTGGTCGGACGTGAGCGGCTGGTTTGGGCTGATCTTCGCCTTTGACGCCGTGTTCGCCGGAGCGGCCCTTTTTCTTTTCCCTTACGTGTTTCGAGGAGAACAGGGATGATTTCCTCACGCATTCTCGCGGTATTGGCTCCTTTGTCCGTGGTGTGCATGGCGGCGGGGCAGTATTTTCTGTGGATGCACGCCCCGGAAGAGGCCAGCATGGGGCTGGTGCAGAAGATCTTCTATTTTCATCTGCCTCTGGCCTGGTGGTCTTTCGGCGCGTTCTTCGGCGTGTTCGTGTGCAGCATCGGCCTGCTCAGGACCGGGCGCGGGCAGTGGGATCTGTGGGCGGCGGCCCTGGCTGAAACGGGCGTTCTGGCCTGTTCCCTGGCCCTGGTCACGGGCTCCATCTGGGGGCGTGCCTCCTGGAACACCTGGTGGACCTGGGACCCGCGGCTGTCCACCACGCTGGTCATGTGGTTCGTCTATTCGGGATATCTGGTCCTGCGGGCCGCCAACGCCGGGGGCTCCAAAGGAGCCAGAGTCCGGGCCGTGCTCGGCATCGTGGCCTTTCTGGACGTGCCTCTGGTTTTTTTGTCCGCACGACTGTGGCGGTCCATCCATCCGGCGGTGTTCGCCTCTCAGGGCGGAGGACTGACGCCGGAAATGTGGACCGCCGTCTGGATAAACGCCGGAGCCTGGGGCGTGCTTCTCGCGGCTCTGGTGCTGGCCCGGCACCGGAATCTGGTCCTGCGGGAGCGGGTGGACGGTGTTCTGGCCGGTAT
>JAUMXF010000064.1:0-8955 GCA_030529235.1 Pseudomonadota bacterium | reverse complement strand
ATGAACTATCTTTTCATCGCCAATATCTGTGTCTGGGCCGGAGTGGGCGGCTATGTCTTTTTTCTGGCCGGCCGTCAGGCAGCTCTTGAACGCCGCGTGCGGCAGCTGGAGATTCTCGATGGCAACAAATGACGCCTTTTCCCCGGCGGCCCGGCACAGGGTGCTGGTCTTTCTGCTGGCCGTCCTCGGGATCATGTTTTTTTCGGCCGTGGTATACCGGGTGGAGAACCCGTCCCTGGTGCAGCGGGAGGAGCGTCGGGAAATGCCCGCCTCGCGGTCCGGCGGTGGCGGCATGGGGGGCATGGGCGGCGACATGGCCGGTATTTCGGCCATGATGAAAAAGCTGCAGGACAATCCCGACAATGTGGAGCTGATGCGCGCCCTGGGTATGGCCTTCATGGACATGGAAGCCTGGGACAAGTCCGTTTCCTTCTGGGATATGGTGCTGGAGCGGAATGAAAACGATGTCATGGCCCTCAACCAGAAGGGGTTCTGCCTGTTCGAACTGGAAAAGCACGCCGAAGCCGGAGAGCTTTTCGAGAGGATGCTCCGCATAGACCCGGATAACCACCGGGCGCATTTCAACCTCGGTGTCATTTACAAGCATTACCTGAAGCAGCCGGAAAAGGCGCGGAAGCATTTTCAGACGGTGGCGGACTCGGCCACGGACGAAAGCCTGGCGGAAAACGCGCGCAAGGAACTGGCCGGCAACTGAGGAACCTGTTTGACACCCCGGACGGGCCGGTGCTACCAGCTTCCGATTCGGCGTCAGGGGATGGCCCCTCAACTTCAAGGCATCGCGGAGGGTCTGATGAAACGTTTTTCTGGTCTGGTGATGGCGTCGTGTCTGGTATTGCTGTCGGGCACGGCTTTCGGCGCGGAAACGATCAAGATCGGCGTGGCCGGGGCCCACAGCGGCGATCTGGCTTCCTACGGCATGCCCACGGCCAATGCGGCCCGTCTCGTGGCCAAGGAAGTCAACGCCAAGGGCGGGATCGACGGCAAGCAGATCGAACTGCTGATTCAGGACGAGGAATGCAAGCCCGAGAAAGCCACCAACGTGGCCACCAAGCTAGTCTCCGACGGAGCCGTGGCCGTGCTCGGGCACATCTGCTCCGGTCCGACCAAGGCAGCCCTGCCCATCTATACCGCGGCCAAGCTGGTCAGCATCTCTCCCTCGGCCACCAGTCCGGAACTGACCCGCAGCGGGCAGTATCCCCTGTTTTTCCGCACCATCGCCGCCGATGACGCCCAGGCCAATCTGGGCGCGGATTTCGCCGTCAACAAGCTGAACGCCAAGAAGATCGCCCTGCTGCACGACAAGGGCGATTACGGCCGGGGATATGCCGAATTTGCCAGAGAGTTCATCAATAACAGCGGCAAGGCCGAGGTCGTGCTGTTCGAGGGCGTGACACCCGGCGCCATGGATTACTCCGCTGTGGTGCAGAAAGTGCGGCAGTCGGGCGCGGACACGGTCATGTTCGGCGGCTACCACCCGGAGGCCTCCAAGATGGTGGCTCAGCTGAAGAAGAAGCGGGTCAAGGTCAATTTCGTATCCGATGACGGCGTCAAGGACGACATGTTCATCAAGGTCGCGGGAGACGCCGCCGAGGGCGTGTACGCTTCCGGCCCGCAGGACGTCTCGGGTCTGGCCATGAACAAGGCCGCCCGCGAAGCCCATGTGGCCGAATTCGGAACTCCTCCGGGCGCGTTTTTCGATCCGGCCTATGCGGCCATGCAGGCTCTGGTCAACGCCATCGACAAGGCCGACTCCACCGATTCGGACAAGATCGCTCAGGCCCTGCGCACGGAACTGGCCGACACGGCCATCGGCACCATCAAGTTCGATGAGCGCGGAGACGCCGAGGGCGTGGGCTTTACCATCTACCAGGTGCAGAACGGCAAGTACGTGGAAATGAAATAGCCGGTGCGCGGGCTTCTGGATGATGCATCTCAACCGGGGGATGGGCGGCGCCTGTCTCCCGGTTCTTTCAACATGCTAGGGGAGACCGGCGTCTCCTCCGGACGGGCGGACGGGTGAGTATGGACTGGCAATACATGGCGGAGCTTTTCCTGGGCGGCCTGACCCGGGGCAGCATCTACGCCCTCATCGCCATCGGATACACGATGGTCTACGGCATCATCGAACTCATCAACTTTGCCCACGGCGAAGTATACATGATCGGGGCCTTTACCGGGCTCATCGTGGCGGGGATACTCGGCGCCATGGGGCTTCCTCCGCTGGTCATCCTTTTCTGCGCGATTCTGGCCGCCGTGGTGTACTGCATGGGTTACGGCTTCACCATGGAGAAGATCGCCTACCGGCCCCTGCGCGGGGCAGGGCGTCTGTCGCCGCTCATCTCCGCCATCGGCATGTCCCTGTTTCTGCAGAATTACGTCATCCTGGTTCAGACCTCCGATTTCCTGCGTTTTCCCCGCCTGGTTCCGGATTTCGCTTTTCTGGAGCCCGTGGCCCATATCTTCGGCTCCTCGGATTTCGTCATTGTCGCGGCCAGCGCCGTGTCCATGACCGCCCTGACTCTGTTCATCAAGTACACCCGGATGGGCAAGGCCATGCGGGCCACGGCCCAGAATCAGAGAATGGCCATGCTGCTCGGCATCGACGTGGACCGGATCATTTCCGCGTCCTTCATCCTGGGGTCGGCCCTGGCCGCTCTGGGCGGCGTGCTCATCGCCTCCCATGTGGGCGTGGTCAATTTTTCCGTGGGATTTCTGGCGGGTATCAAGGCTTTCACGGCGGCCGTGCTGGGCGGCATCGGCTCCATTCCCGGAGCCATGCTGGGCGGACTCTTTCTGGGACTGTCCGAGAGCTTCGCCGCCGGGTATATTTCAAGCGACTACGAGGATGTTTTCGCCTTCACCCTGCTGGTGATCTTTCTGATCTTCCGTCCATCGGGCATCATGGGCAAGGCCAAGGTGGAAAAGGTATAGAGATGCGTCCGTTGCGGGCGTCAGGCCGGAAACCTCGCGCTGCGCGGTTTGGGCCCCGCCTTGTCCGGGCGGCCTCCGGGGCATGTTATTTCAAGGCTGACGAGACATGACTGAGAACACGGTGACAAGCGAGCTGAAAAAATCCGTTCTGGCCGGGGTCTGGTTCATGATTCTGACGTTTCCCCTGGCGGTGGTGCGGGTCAACACCTTCGACCACACTGTGGAGTGGCGCTGGCTGAACATGGCCTGGGTCGGCGGCGGAGCTTTCGTGCTGTCCTTCGTCTGGCGCTGGGCCTTGCGGCGCCGGGAGGCCGGAGGATTTCTCGTCCCCGGCGCGGCGGGCGGAACCTTCGAAGTTCTGAGCGGGAAGCCGATCCGGATGAAAATGGCCCTGCTCGCCGTGCTGGCCGCCATGCTGGTCATCCCCTGGGTGGCGTCCATCTACTGGACCAATATTCTCATTTCCTTTCTGCTGTATGTGGTGCTGGGCCTTGGGCTCAACATCATCGTCGGCGTGGCGGGCCTGCTTTTTCTGGGGCACGCCGCCTTTTACGCCATCGGAGCTTACTCCTACGCCCTGCTGAACCAGTATTTCGGCCTGGGATTCTGGACGGCCTTGCCGCTCGGAGGACTTTTCGCGGCCCTGGCCGGAGTGCTGCTGGCTTTTCCCGTGCTGCGTCTGCGCGGGGACTATCTGGCCATTGTCACTCTGGGGTTCGGGGAGATCATCCGCCTTGTTCTGGAAAACTGGAGTGAGGTCACGGGCGGCCCCACGGGCATCTCGAACATTCCGCAGCCCGCTCTTCTGGACATGACGCTGTCCGTGGCCCAGGCCAACATCTACATTTACCACATTGTTCTGGCCCTGGCCGTGCTGACCGTCATCGCTGTTTCACGCCTCAAGGATTCCCGTGTCGGCCGTGCTCTGCAGGCCCTGCGGGAGGACGAGATCGCCTGTCAGGCCATGGGCATCGATCGGGTCGCCGTCAAGCTGATGGCCTTCGGCCTGGGCACAGCCTGGGCCGGACTGGCGGGTGTCATTTTCGCCGCCAAGACCACGTTCATCAATCCGGCCAGCTTCACCTTTTTCGAGTCGGCCATTTTACTGTCCGTGGTGGTGCTGGGCGGCATGGGTTCCAATCTGGGCGTCATTCTGGGCGCGGCCTTTCTGGTGCTGCTGCCCGAATTCATGCGCACTTTTTCCGAATACCGCATGATCCTGTTCGCCGCGGCCATGGTTTTGATGATGGTCTTCCGCCCTCAGGGGCTCATTCCGCCCAGGCGGCGCAGGTATCCGGTGGGCGATTCCGGAGCGGCGGCCGCCGGTGGAGGAAAGTAAAATGGAACCGGTACTTGAGGTCTCCGCCGTGGGCATGAATTTCGGCGGCCTGCGCGCCCTGAACGATGTGGACCTGACCGTGCGCTCCGGAGAGATCGTGGCCCTGATCGGTCCCAACGGCGCGGGCAAGACCACATTTTTCAACTGCGTGACCAGCATCTACACGCCCACCGAGGGAGATGTCTGGCTGACCGGCAGAAACGGCGTCCGCACCCGGGTGAACGGCATGAAGCCGAATCTGGTCACGGCTCTGGGGATGGCCCGGACATTCCAGAATATCCGCCTGTTCAGGAACATGAGCGTGCTGGAAAACGTGATGATCGCCAGACACTGCCGGACCAGGGCCGGCATTCTGGGGGCGCTGTTCAGGCCGCCGTCCGTGCGCCGCGAAGAACGGGAGATCATGGACCGGGCCTATGAGCTGCTCCAATACATCGGCCTGCACCGGCAGGCCAACGAGGACGCCGGGAGTCTTCCCTACGGGGACCAGCGCCGTCTGGAGATCGCCCGCGCTCTGGCCACGGAACCGTCCCTGCTGCTTCTGGACGAGCCCGCCGCCGGTATGAACCCTCAGGAAACCGTGGCGCTGAAGCATCTGGTGCTGAAAATCCGAAGCGAGATGAATCTGGCCGTGCTCCTGATCGAGCACGACATGGGCATGGTCATGAGCCTGTCCGACCGCATTTATGTCATGGAGTACGGCTGTCTCATCGCCGAGGGCACGCCGGCGGAAGTGAGCAGCGATCCGCGCGTGATCAGGGCCTACCTCGGGGAGGAAGTCCATGCTTGAACTGCGCGGCATCAGCACCTTCTACGGCAATATCCAGGCCCTGCACGACGTGTCCCTGAACATCCGCCAGGGCGAGATCGTCACCCTCATCGGAGCCAACGGGGCCGGCAAAAGCACCACGCTCATGTCCATCTGCGGCTGCACGCCGCCCAGAAGCGGGGAAATCCTTTTCGAGAACCAGCCCATCCAGCGCATGAAGGCCGACCGCATCGTGCGCATGGGCATCTCCCAGGTGCCAGAGGGGCGCCTCATTTTTCCGGACATGACGGTCATGGAGAATCTGGACCTCGGCGCCTTCCTGCGCGACGACCGCGAAGGCATCCGGCGGGATCTGGACTATGTCTTCTCGCTTTTTCCCATCCTGGCCGAACGGCGCAGGCAGACGGGCGGCACCCTGTCCGGCGGAGAACAGCAGATGCTGGCCATTTCCCGGGCGCTCATGGCCCGGCCGCGTCTTCTGCTGCTGGACGAGCCGTCTCTGGGCCTTGCCCCCATCATCATCGCCCAGATTTTCGACATCGTGCGCAAGGTCAACGAGTCCGGCACAACGGTTTTTCTGGTGGAACAAAACGCCAATCAGGCCCTGAAAATAGCGCATCGGGCCTATGTCATGGAGAACGGGCGGGTCACTCTGGAAGGACCGGTGGAGACCCTGCTCGCCAACGAGGATGTGAAGAAGGCCTATCTGGGGATTTAGCTCCGGGCCGCCCGGCCGACGGAACGGACAGCCCGTGGAGGCGGTCGGCGCCGTCTTTCCGGGAATGCCGCCGGTCTGTCATTCTCCGCCACAGCGAAAGAGGTACGCATATGGAAAAGATACTGGGCAAAGCCCTGACTTTTGACGATGTCCTGCTGGTTCCGGCCTATTCGGAAGTGCTGCCGGACCAGGTCCGGCTGAACACCCGGCTCACGCCGTCCATCGAGCTGAACATTCCCTTTCTGAGCGCGGCCATGGACACCGTGACCGAATCCCGCATGGCCATTTCTCTGGCCCGGTCCGGCGGCATCGGCATCGTGCACAAGAACATGACCGTGGAGCAGCAGGCCCTGGAAGTGATCAAGGTCAAGAAGTCCGAGTCGGGCATGATCGTGGACCCCATCACCGTGGCTCCCGGCGACACGGTGGGGCAGGCCCTGAGCCTCATGCGTGAATACCGTATTTCCGGCCTGCCGGTGATCGAGGACGATCATCTGGTGGGCATTGTCACCAACCGCGACGTGCGTTTCGTGACCGACATGGAGGTCCGGGTGCGGGAGGTCATGACCAGCAAGCGGCTGATCACCGTGCCCATGGGTATTTCTCTGGAGGACGCCAAGCGCCATCTGCATGAGAACCGCATCGAGAAGCTCCTGGTGGTGGATGAAGGCAACAAGCTGAAGGGGCTTCTGACCATCAAGGACATCGACAAGGTCCGCAAGTATCCCGATTCCTGCAAGGACGATCTCGGCCGGCTGCGTGTGGGCGCGGCCGTGGGCGTGGGCAAGGGCCGGGCCGAACGGGTGGAGGCCCTGGTCCGGGCCGGTGCGGACGTGCTCGTGCTGGATTCGGCCCACGGGCATTCCAGAAACATTCTGAATGCGGTGCGGGACACCAAGGCCGAGTGGCCGGACATGCAGCTTGTGGCCGGGAACGTGGCCACCTATGAAGGGGCCAAGGCTCTCATCGAGGCCGGGGCCGACGCCGTGAAAGTGGGTATCGGGCCGGGTTCCATCTGCACCACGCGCATTGTGGCCGGTGTCGGTGTGCCTCAGGTCACGGCCATCATGGAGTGCGTGCGGGCCTGCCGCGAGGCGGGCAAGTGCTGCATCGCCGACGGCGGCGTCAAATTTTCGGGCGATGTGGTCAAGGCGCTGGTGGCCGGGGCGGACACGGTGATGATGGGCTCCATGTTCGCCGGAACCGAGGAAAGTCCCGGAGAAAAGATTCTATACCAGGGCCGGACCTACAAAATCTACCGGGGCATGGGCTCCATCGACGCCATGAAGGACGGCAGCAGTGACCGCTATTTTCAGGAAGGCTCCAAGAAGCTGGTTCCCGAAGGCATTGTGGGCCGCGTGCCGTACAAGGGCTCCGTGGGTGAGACCATCGACCAGCTGGTGGGCGGCGTGCGTTCGGGCATGGGATATCTGGGGGCCGGGGATATTCCCGCCTTGCAGAAGAAGGCCCAGTTTGTGGAGATTTCCGCGGCGGGGCTGCGCGAAAGCCACGTGCACGACGTGATCATCACCAAGGAAGCGCCCAATTACCGGGTGGACGCCTACTGACAGGCCGCATGGTGCGTTTCTGCGCCGCGGACATCTTTTTTGCTTCGGGGCCGCCCGGCCCGTTTTTCGGACAAACCGCGCTTTTCAACAGGCAGCCCGCCGGTCCGGCGGAGGAATCATGCAGAAAGTCATCATTCTCGATTTCGGTTCCCAGTACACCCAGCTCATCGCCCGGCGCACCCGCGAGGCGGGCGTTTATTCCGAAATTCATCCATGCACCATCCCCACGGCGGAACTGAAGGCCCTTGAGCCCTCGGCCATCATCCTGTCCGGCGGTCCGGCCTCGGTATCCCAGCCGGATTCCCCCGGAGTGGATGCGGAGATTTTCGGATGGGGCCTGCCGGTGCTGGGCATCTGTTACGGGATGCAGCTCATGACCAGGGAGCTGGGTGGCAAGATCGCTCCGGCGCTGGACCGGGAATACGGTCGCAGCGAACTGGCCTTTGCCGGGTCGAGTCTTTTGTGGCCGGAAGGGAAGAGCCTGTCGGTCTGGATGTCCCACGGCGACCATGTGCTGGAAGTGCCGCCGGGGTTCACGGTCACGGCCCGCACCGGGAATATCGACGTGGCGGCCATGGCCGATCCGGACCGGAAAATGTACGCCCTGCAGTTCCATCCGGAAGTGGCCCACACCGAGCGCGGCGACGAGATGCTGCGCAATTTTCTGTTCCGGGTGGCGGGTCTGGCTTCCTCCTGGACCATGTCCTCCTTTGTGGATTCCATGCTGCATGCCCTGCCCGCCAGGATCGGCGAGGACAAGGTGGTCTGCGGCCTGTCCGGCGGAATCGATTCCACCGTGGTGGCCGTGCTCCTGAACAAGGCCATCGGCAAGAACCTGCACTGCATATTTGTGGACAACGGTCTGCTCCGGGCCGGAGAAGGAGAGGAAGTGGTCGGCTATCTGCGCGAGCATTTCGATCTGAACCTGCACTACGTCAAGGCTCAGGACAGGTTCCTGTCCCGCCTGAAGGGGCTGGAAGACCCGGAACAGAAGCGCAAGGTCATCGGCTATACGTTCATCGAGGTCTTCGAGGAAGAGGCCAGAAAGATTCCGGGGGTGAAGTATCTGGCCCAGGGCACCCTGTACCCTGACGTGATTGAGTCCGTGAGCTTCAAGGGACCTTCGGCCGTCATCAAGAGTCACCATAACGTGGGCGGACTGCCCGAAAAGATGAATCTGGCTCTGGTGGAGCCCCTGCGCGAACTGTTCAAGGACGAAGTGCGCAGGGTGGCCCAGGAGCTGGGCCTGCCGGATTTCATCGTCTGGCGGCATCCTTTTCCCGGACCGGGGCTGGCCATCCGGGTCATCGGTGAAATTACGGAACCGCGTCTGGAAATTCTGCGTCAGGCGGACAAGATCGTGCAGCACGAGCTCATGGCCTCCAACTGGTACTACAAGGTGTGGCAGGGTTTTGCCGTGCTGCTGCCCCTGAAGACCGTGGGCGTCATGGGTGACGAGCGCACCTACGAGCACGTCATCGCCCTGCGCATCGTGGATTCCATCGACGCCATGACGGCGGACTGGTCCAGGATTCCGGCGGAGATTCTGGCCCGCATCTCCAACAGGATCATCAACGAGGTCAAAGGCGTGAACAGGGTTGTTTACGAT
>JAUMXF010000063.1 GCA_030529235.1 Pseudomonadota bacterium | reverse complement strand
CGTCTTCGGAGCCACGGTGACCCTGGAGGATCTGGACAGCGGGGAATCCAGAACCTACACGCTGCTCGGCCCGGACGAAGCCGACCACACCAGGGGGACTATTTCCATCGAATCTCCCGTGGGCCGGGCCCTGCTCGGCAAGCGCGAAGGGGACGAGGTCTCGGTGCAGATTCCGCGCGGCCGCGTGGACTACGAAATCGTCTCTCTGGCCTTTCAGGGTACGGCCGGCCTGAAATAACGCATCTTCCGGCTTTCGGCGGAAAAGCCTTCACGGGAAACCGTGGAGGCTTTTTGCGTGTTCGGGCCTTTGCTTCTCTTTGCAAATCCTGGTGGAAGCTCCGCCGTCTGAAGCCTTTATCCGAACCGCCGGCGGAAAATAATCACGGCGGCGATCAGCGTGGCGGCGGCGATGAGCGCCAGCGGCACACAGTTTTCCAGCACGAAAATCAGCGACGCATCCTTCAGGAACACACTCTTCACAATGACCACGAAGTGCCGGATGGGATTTATCCAGGTGATGGCCTGCAGCCAGTCCGGCATGTTTTCCACGGGCGAGGCGAAGCCCGAAAGGAGAATCGCGGGCATGATGAAGGAGAAGGCTCCCAGAAAGGCCTGTTGCTGGGTGGAGCAGAGGGCGCTGATGAAAAGGCCGATGCCCGCCAGGGCCAGAAAGTAGAGGACGGCGCTGGCGTAGATGAGCAGAAGCGAGCCGGACAGGGGCACGCCGTACACGAAGACCGCGGCCGCGATGATGATGCTGGCCTGGGACAGCCCGACCAGCAGCACGGCGACGGCCTTGCCGGTCATGATCATCTCCGGCGTCAGGGGCGAGACCAGCAGCTGCTCGAAAGTGCCCTGTTCCCGCTCTCTGGCCACGGACAGGGCGGTGAGGATCAGGGCGCTGACGGTCAGAATCACGGCCACCAGGCTGGGCAGGATGAACCACTGGTAATCCAGGTTGGGATTGTAGCGGTGGCGGACCACGATCTCGGAAAGGGGCCGCCCGCCCGATGCGGCGGACAGTTCGGCGAAGTAGTCCGAGACGATCTCCTGAATGTATCCGGCCGCGATCTGGCTGCTGTTGGACCGCCGCCCGTCCAGCAGGATTTGCAGCGGGACTGTCTGGCCTTGGGCCGCGCGCCGGGAGAAGTCCTGCGGAAAACGGACCAGGGCGATGGCCTTCTGGGCGTCCATGGCGGAGGCAATCTGGTCGGCGGAATACAGGTGCAGAATGCGGGTGAAGGCTTCGGCCCTGGCCAGGCGCTGGACGAGTTCCTCGGAGATGTGTCCGCCGTCTTCGTTCAGCACGGCCAGGGTGTTGTTTTTGACTTCCAGGGTGGCGGCCAGGGGGAAGAGAAGAGCCTGCACGATTACCGGCGCGATGACCAGCTGGCGGCTCTGGGGATCGGCCAGAAGGATTTGCAGCTCCTTGCGGATGAGGGCCAGAATGCGGATGAGAATCATGGTCAGTCGTCCAGCCGCCGTGCGGTTTTCCGGGCGGTGAGCCCGAGGAACAGGGCGCTTGCGGCCGTCAGAAAAAGAATGTCCGGCAGCAGGATGCTCCAGATATCTCCGGCCAGAAAAATGGTCTGCAGCGCCGTGACCAGGTAGCGCGACGGCAATAGCCAGGTCAGGGCCCGGATGGGCGCGGGCATGCTGGAGATGACGAAGAAGGCTCCGGAAAGCATGACCGTGGGCAGGAAGGCGGCGTTCAGGGACGCCTGGGCGCTGTCGAACTGGTTGCGCATGACCGTGGAGATGAAAAGTCCCATGCCCAGCATGCTGAGCAGAAACACGGAGCTGACCAGAAACAGGGCCGGGATGGAGCCGCGAAAAGGCACGCCCATGATCCACACGGCGGACAGGGAGACCACGGCCGTGGAGCCCATGCCCAGAATGTAGTAGGGAATGAGTTTGGACAGGAGCAGTTCGGTGCGGGTCGCGGGAGAGGCCAGCAGGGCTTCCATGGTGCCGCGTTCCCATTCGCGGGCTACCACGAGGGAGGTCAGCATGGCCCCGATGACGGTCATGATGATGGTGATGGAGCCGGGGATGAGATAATGGCGGCTCACGGCGGCGGCGTTGAACCAGTATCTGGGCCGGACATCCGCTCCGGCCGCGATGCTTTCCCCCCTGTCCCGGGCCCGGCCGAGCAGCCACTCCTGCCAGATGCTCCGGACAAAGGCGCTGACGAAAACCGCCGTGTTGGGCTCGGCTCCGTCAGTGATCACCTGGACTGGCGCAGTGTCTCCTTCCAGTTTGCGCGAGAAGTCCTGAGGCAGAAGCACGTAGCCCCTGATCCGTCCCGATTCGAGCAGGGCGTCGAGTTCCGTGTGGCTGCCCCGGCGCACGTCGAAATAGCCGGACCCGGAGATATGCGCGCCGAGAGCCGCCGCTTCCGCCCCGCCGTCCTCGTCGCACAGGCCGAGGATGATGCGCGTGGAGTCCAGATTGATGCCATACCCGAAGATGACCAGCAAAATGAGCGGCAGGACCAGAGCGATGATGACGCTGCTGGGATCGCGGGCGATCTGGCGGCTTTCCTTGGCACACAGGGCGGCCAGACGGCGCGGCGAGATCATGTTTCCTCCCTTTTTCGCCGTTCGTCGCCGATGAGGGCGATGAAGGCGTCTTCCATGGCCGGATCGGGCAGTTCCGGTGAAGCGGCTCTGGCCTTGAGTTCATCCGGCGGGGCCAGAGCGATGAGGCGACCCTGATTGACCAGCCCGATGCGGTCGCAATATTCGGCTTCGTCCATGAAATGCGTGGTGACCATGACGGTCACGCCTTTTTCCACCATGGCGTTGATGTGGTTCCAGAATTCCCGCCGGGTGACGGGATCCACGCCGGAGGTCGGCTCGTCCAGAAAGAGGATGTCCGGCTCGTGCATGGCCGCGCAGGCCAGGGCCAGCCTTTGCTTGAATCCCAGCGGCAGGTCGTCGGCACGCGTGGAGAGAAAGGGCTCGAGCCTGAAGGCGGCCGTCATGCTGTCCACGGCCCGCTGCCGCCGGGAGCGGGAAAGGCCGTACGCGCCGGCGAAGAATTCCAGATTCTGGCGGGTGGTCAGCGCTCCGTACAGGGAGAATTTCTGGGCCATGTAGCCCAGGCGCTGTCTCGCTCTGGCCGGGCTCCGGGTCAGATCGATGCCCATGACGTGGGCCTGGCCGGATGTGGGGCGGAGCAGGCCGCACATCATCTTGAAAATGGTCGATTTGCCCGCTCCGTTGGGGCCCAGAAGTCCGAAGATTTCTCCCTGGCGCACGGCAAAGGTCACTTGGTCCGCCGCCGTGAATCCGCCGAATTTCTTGGTCAGATCCCTGGCTTCGATGAGATTGCCGGATATGACGGGCCGGACGGGCATGGCCTCGGCCAGGGCCGATCCGCCGCCGGGGCCGCCGCCCAGAAGATCGATGAAGGCGTCCTCGAAGCGGGGCGGCACCTCGTGCCAGGAAGGCAAGCCGGGCAGTTTCAGTCCATCCGGGCCCGGCGTCTTGGCCCCGTCTTTAAGCACGATGCGCAGACTGGCCCCCTGAATCACGCCGTCCGCGACCTCGGGCCGGGCCAGCAGCCGACCCAGAACCTGCCTCCTGTGGTCCGTCACGCCGCGCAGGTGCAGGCTGCGTCCGGCCAGCTTGCCGGTCAGTTTGCCGGGCTCGCCCGAAAAGAGCAGATTGCCTTCATTCAGGAGAAGTACGCTGTCGCAGGCTTCGGCCTCGTCCAGATAGGCGGTGCTCCAGACCACGGCCAGCCCGCCGCCGCTCAGCTCCCGCACCATCTTCCAGAGATCCCGCCGGGAAATGGGGTCCACGCCCACGCCCGGCTCATCCAGCAGCAGAACTTCCGGCGTGCCCAGCAGAGCGCAGGCCAGGCCGAGTTTCTGCTTCATTCCTCCAGAGAGCCGCCCGGCCATGCGGGCGGTGAAGCGGCGCAGATCCGTGAATTCCAGCAGCCGGGCGAAGGTTTCGTCGCGGGCGGCTCCGGTCACGCCGCGCAGATCGGCATGCAGGGTCAGGTTTTCCATGACCGAGAGATCTTCATAAAGGCCGAATTTCTGAGGCATGTAGCCCATGCGCGGGCGCAGGAGCCCTGCTTCGGCGACGGGATCGTGTCCGAGGACGCTGACGCGACCCGAGTCCGGCCGCAGAAGCCCGGCCATGAGCCGCATGAGGGTGGTTTTCCCCGCACCGTCGGGCCCTGCCACGCCGGTGATCATGCCCCTGGAGACGACGGCCTCGATGCCCGACAGAGCCGGGCGGCCGCCGAAGGTTTTGCCTACCCCGGACAGGACCACGGCGGACATGTTCACTCCGCCAGACGCACGGTGACCGGCATGCCCTGGCGCAGGCCGTTGTCCGCGTCCCGGACCGTTACCCGGAAGCGGTACACCAGGGACGTGCGCAGATCCGTGGTCTCCACGGATTTGGGCGTGAACTCGGCGCGTGGCGAGACATCGCCGATCTGGCCGTGGTAGGGCTCCGGACGGGAATCCGTGTACACCAGCGCTTCGCGTCCGGGGAACACCTGCCCGAGCTCCGGCTCCGGCGCATAGGCCCGGATTCGGACCGGCTGGCCGAGGCTGACGGTTACGGCGGTGCTCCCGGCCTGAACCATGCTGCCCGGCTCCACAGCCCGGGTCAGGAGCACGCCCGGCTCCGGCGCGGTAAGCACTGTATCGGCCAGATGTACGCGGGCCTGGGCGAGTTCGGCCCTGGCGGCGTCGTAAGCGGCCTGGGCCTGATCGATCTGCTCGCTCCGGGCTCCGGCCTGAAAAAGCTTCAGTTCGGCCCTGGCGGCATCGCGTCTGGCCTGGGCCTCGCGGTATGCGGCCCGGGCCGTGTCGAAATCCTGCCGGGCCGCCGCGCCCGTATGCACCAGTTTCTGGAGACGCTCGAAAACAAGGCGGGTATTTTCCGTGGCCGCCTCGGCCGCCAGAAGATTCTTGCGGGCCCGCTCGATTTCTTCCGGACGGCTGCCGTGCCGCAGTTCCTCCAGCCGGGCCAGAAGCTGGGCCGTCTTCGCTTCGGCCTGATTCACGGCGTTGCGGAAGAGTTCATCGTCCAGCCGGGCCAGAACGTCTCCCGCGGCCACGGCGTCGCCTTCCTCTTTGAGGACTTCGAGCACCCGGCCGCCTACCCGGAAGCCCAGCCGGACCTCCCGGATATCCACATTCCCGTAGAAAACAGGCGTCCCGTTCCGGGTATGGCCGTACTCATGCTGCCAGTACCACCCTCCGGCCAGTGCGGCGGCCAGGAGAAAGAAAAGAATCACTGCGCGTTTCATGTCTGTTTCCGTTGCGTTTTGGGACCGGGTACACCAATCCCCGTCCATCCGCCACCGGACGGCGGGCAAAGAAACAGGGCCGCTGGAAGCGGCCCTGCAGGGATGGTCATGTGATTTTGGAGAGTTACGATTCCGCCGGAGCCGGGATGAGCCGCTTGTTGCCATCCCAGACCTGCCGGGCCTTGGGAGTGACCTTCAGGTAGCGGAACCACGGATGGCTGGCCATGTGCGCCGGGTCCATCTGCAATTCGCGGCTGTGTTTCAGGATGGGCGGCACCAGAGTCCTGATGTCGGCGGACAGAATTTCAGCCGTGGTGAAAGCCGCCGCCTTGATGGCGGTATCCACGGCCTTCTGGCTGTACTGCTGGGACTTGATCAGGGTGTCCATGGCCTTGACCGGGTTGTGGAAACCGATTCCGTTTTCGGCGGATACAAAATCCCAGAAGAACTGGCCCTTGCGGCACATTTCCCGGGCCTCGATCATCAGCTTGTCGTAGTCGGACGGTTTCTGACCCGCGAACTCGGCCGCCATGCGGATGGCCTCATGAGCCTTGACCGAGATATCCTGGGCGATCATCAGCTGCTCCCAGACCTTGTGCTGGGTGTAGAGCACGCGCTCCTTCAGATAAGCGGGCGTCTTGTCCGTGTGGCACTGGCGGCAGGCCTTCAGGTCCGGGTCCTTCAGGGGCGATGTCCACTGATGGTTGGAGACCTTCTTTTTGCCGTCCATGCGCAGATAGTTCATGTGGCAGTCGGCGCAGCTCACACCCGCCGAGCCGTGTATGCCGTCGTGCCAGGTTTCATAATCCGGATGCTGGGCCTTGAGCATGGGCGTCTGGGACACGGGGTGCACCCAGTCCACGAAATTGCCTTCAAAGCCGGGAATGGTCGTATCACCCCTGGTCTTGTAGTATTCGTAAATCTGTTCCGGATTTTTACCTTTTTCCCAGGGGAAGACGGGCTTTTTGGCCGCGCCGAAGCTCTTGTCCTGAAAATAGTACTCCACGTGGCACTGGGCGCAGACCAGCGCGCGCTTCTCGTTGCGGGACAGCGTGTCGAAGTCCTTGCCTGCCTGTTTCAAATGGTCCTTCAGCGGTTCGGAATAGAGGCGCAGTTCCATGTTGGTCGGGTTATGGCAGGTGGGGCAGCTGATGCTCATGTCGTCTTCATCGAAATTTTCCCGGAACTCGTTGAAGTCCTTGGCCCAGAACTCGTCTCCGTATTCCTTGATGTAATGCATCATCTTAGGCGTTTTACAGTTCCAGCAGGTGGCGGGCATGTCGCCTTTCTCTGCATAGCGGTTGATGCGGTCGATATGCAGAATGTCCCTTACGGCATGGGTATGCCCGCGGGGAGCCCTGTATTCGTAGCTGAAAGGATAGCCGAGCCAGAGATTTTTCAGGTACGGCTGGGCATGTTTGTAGCCTTCAGGCAGGGGACTGACGTTATCATTTTCGTTGTAATTGACCGACCCACAGTACTCCGTCATGATTTCCGATTCATTGTTGCGCACATAGGTTTCATATTCCAGTGGAAACTCGGATTTGAAGACGGATGCTCTTAATTCATCGGAAGGCAGCCCGGTTTTGTATTCGGGGTTCCTGGGCTCGGAAACATCGGAACAGCCGGCCATGCACAGGGCCAGCAACATGAGAAGAATCGTGGTGCTACGCATCGGCGGCGCTCCTTTTGGCTACAGGGATTTTGGGCGTGTGGGGAACGTGGCGGTGACAGTCCGTGCAGTATTCCTTTACTTGCATGTTCACGGTGCTGATGGTGGCCTGGTGGCAGCGCACACAGTTGGCCTGAGTCACCTCTTTGGTGTCGCCGTTCGGATGGATGAGGTCGGGCACGTTGCTGGTGATCGTGGCCAGAATGTCATGGGTGCCCGCTTTGGCCTTGAACGGAATTTTGGCCGCCAGATTGTGCGGGGCGTGGCATTCGTTACAGGCCAGCTCCGCATGGACCGAATGTTTGTGAGTCAGCGCGGCCTCGGACATGGAATGGCAGCCTCCGCAGAACCGGGCCTGATCCGTGGCGGTCATGGCCACCGCCACGCCCACGGTCAGCGCGACACCGGCCAGGGCCGGCGGCAGAATATACCGCCAGTCGGGGCCCCCGGAATTTTTCTTTTTTCGAGCCATACTCCCTCCTGTGATGTTGAGCCGCCGGTGAGGTCTGGCCTCCGGCTTTCAGTTCACTGCCTGGAAATGGAACGGTCCACCACCTGAACCCTGCCCTCCTTGATGACGATTCTGGTCAGCACTTCGCGGTCGCGCTCAGTCGGAAAGTACGTCCAGACTTTTTCCACGACTTCCGCGCCGCCGCCGCTGATCTCGCTTTCGTAGTCGGGCAGACCGATCTTGGCAATGACTTCGCTTTCGGTCATGCCCTTGCTGATGAATTTCCGCATCGCCGCGTCCGCCGCCAGAGCCGACGAGGCCAGGAAAACCAGCAGGACTCCTGTGAGCAGTTTTTTCATATGTCTTCTTCTCGTTGTTATATTGTGCCGCATATCGGTATCTCCGGCGCCCAGAGACAGATAGTTTTTCCGGGCGGGTAGCGGAGTCCGGCCGGACTCCGAAGCCGATATGCACATTTGTACGGCATTGAAGCTTTTTCGAGACATAATGGAAAAAACGCTGGATGTGGAGAAAAAATATTTTGTTTGCGGGGGTGAGGAGGCAAACGGCCGATCTGATAGCAGCGGATGATCAACCGGGCAGGATGTAGGGAAAAGGCGGCAGCCACAATTCAGCTTCACGGCCGCCGCCATGTTATAAACGGCAGGGGAGGGGGCCTAGCCCTCTTCCTCCTCCGCGTCGCCTTGCTCCGTTTCAGGCATCGGCTCCACGTCGGGTCTTGGCTGGCGGGATTGTTCTTCCACCGCTTCGGCGGTCTTGACCAGCAGATCTCCGGCCTTGGCCACGGTGGTCATGGGCAGGTTTTCCAGATTGCGGCGGTGTACCCACTGGGCCAGATAAATCAGTTCCGAAGCGTCCATGCCCTGTGGATTGGCGGTGGAGACAATGGTCTGCAGCAGCCGCTGGCGGGACATTTCCCGTGTCTGGATGGCTGTCTTGATCCGGGCGCTGGCCTCGCTGATCCGGGCGGGTGTCGCGTTTTCCGCCTGGAGATTCCAGAAGTTCAGGTGGGCCTCGTCCACTTTGGCCTTGTCAGCCAGATACTTGTCCACCAGCGGCGGGATGGAATCCGTCTTCGCAAGCACGGCCACGGTCCGGCCGATGCCGCGCAGACGGACCGCCAGCATTTCGAGCATTTCAACGCGCTGGGCCTCGGTGATGCCCGCCGCCTGGCCAGAAGGCAGCACATACATCACGCTGGCTAAAGCCTGTTCCAGATTGTCCAGAAAAAGAGGCGTATAGGCGGTGTGCAGAAATTCGAGCACCTGGTCGGTCAGCACATGCGAGAAAATATGCCTGCGTGCGCCGGGGATGTCCTCCACGTCCACGTTCAGACCGGGAAAGTCCACGCCGTAGCGGATGTTCATGGACTTCACATTGAGGTCGAAGCGGGGCTGGGATGAAGGATTGCGCTTGACTCCGGCCGGCAGGTAGCGGGCCGCCAGATATTTGCTCACGTCCCGCACGAAGCCGTGTTCCACCACGGCGTCTTCCGGGACGACAGTGGCGTTTGTGGCGTTTTCTTCCGTACTGTTTTCGTCCGCGGTGGCGTTTTCCTCAAAGGTGTCATTTGCGGCAGGCCTGGTGGTGTGCACCTGCCAGCGGTGAGGAGCCACCTCCGTGGCTTCGGGCACCGGCTGGCGGCGCTGATTCTGGTAGTACCAATATCCCGCTCCGGCCAGACCGAGCAGAATGATGAAGACAAGAAAGCGTTTCATGGAGTTTCCGCCTTGGGTGCGCAGTTGAACATGCCCTGGGGCTGCCCTGTGGATTCCATCACCGAACGCCAGTAGTTGGAACGGATGTTGAGCTTGCGGCGTTTGGCCGTGACCAGCTCCAGGGGCAGGTAGAGATAGCGGTCCTGAAGTCTGGATACGACCATGCCCGTCTTGCCCGCCATGGCCGCGTGCACGGCGTGCTGCCCCAGAAATCCGCAGTAGGTGCGGTCGTTGGCGTTGGCCGGGACGGACCGGATGATGTAGCTCGGGTCGATATATTTGAGATTGTAGGGAAAATTGATGGAACCGAAATACTTTCTGATTTCCATGCGCAGCACGTCGCAGATGTCGCCCAGAATGGGATTGCCCGAAGGGTCGTGTCCGTTGTCCACGCGGCACAGCTCCTGTCCTGCGCCTTCGGCCACCACGACCACGGCGTGCTGACGCAGTTCCAGGCGGTTTTTGAGCTGGGCCAGGAAACCGTCGGGGCCGTGGAGTTCGAAGGGCGCCTCGGGCACCAGCACAAAATTGACTTCCTTCAGGGCCAGACTGGCCTGGGCCGCGATGAACCCGGATTCCCGGCCCATGAGCTTGACCATGCCCACGCCGCCCGGCGCGCCCAGGGCTTCTATGTGCGCGCAGCGGATGGCCTCGGTGGCTTTTTCCACGGCCGTATCGAAGCCGAAGGAGCGGGTCACGAAGTTGATGTCGTTGTCGATGGTCTTCGGCAGGCCCACCACGGCGATCTTGAGGCCGCGCCGGAGCACTTCGCCGGTTACGGCCTGCGCGGCCTTCATGGTGCCGTCGCCGCCGATCATGAACAGAATGGAGATATTCATGCGTTCCAGAGCGTCCACCACTTCTTCCGGCGGCTGCGGCCCGCGCGAGGAGGCCAGTATGGTTCCGCCGAATTCGTGGATTTCGCGGACGCTGTCCGGCGTGAGCTCCATGATTTCGTGGCGATACCTGGGGATGAAGCCCTGCAGGCCGTAGCGGATGCCGAAGGTCCCGGCACAGTGGTAGTTGTGGTGGGCGCTCATGACGATGGCCCGGATCACGTCGTTGATGCCGGGGCACAGGCCGCCGCAGGTGACGATGGCGCATTTGGTCTTGGGCGGATCGAAATATATCCGCTTCCGGGGGCCGGCCTCCTCGAATTCGCAGGCGATGTTCTGGCCGTCGGGCACCTCGATGATCTCGTCGGACAGATACAGCGGCATCTTGGATGAGTCATCCACGTACCGGCAGTAGGGCAGGGGATTGTCGACCCGGCAGGAGCCCAGAGTCGGAATGGATGTATTGAAGGCGGGTGCGTGATCCATGGCTTTTCCTCGGATGGGCCGGATGTTTCCCGTCCGTTAAGCCAGGGGGGGGCAAAAAACAAGGGAACGGACGGGAAGCCCTTCGCGGCGTTGGAGGGCTCCGCGGGAACCGGTGTATTTTCCATGTTGGGAAGGAATTTCCAGCGTCTGCGGCGGTGCCGGAAGCTACGGGATAAATGAATTCCACGATCCTTCGCCCCTCACGAATTATCCGGCCGTCGTGCATGGTTTCAGGGGGATGAAGATCTCCGTCAGCAGCTCTTCCGGCGGAGTGCTGCCCGGATCGTTGTAGTAGGCCTCGAAGCCCATGCCGTCGCCGGGCTCTCTGCCGCTTTGGGGGAACCATTCTCCAAACAGGGACCGATAGGCCGGATGCAGCAGAGTGTATGGTCCCTTTACCAGCACGCAGGCGTGTTCTCCGCCTCCCACATACTGGGTGAACAGTTCCGTTGCCTGCAACAGCCTGGCGAGTTCGCCCGTATTGGCGTCGATATCCCCGGGAAGGGTAAGGCAGACATCCATACGGCATTTCCCGGCCGGTGTGGTATCGGGATCGTCGTATGAAATGCCGTAAGCCACGGCGTCCTTTGTCCAAAGCCCCGCCTGATGCAGAATTTCACGCAGGCGTTCCCATGCCGGGCCGCAGGCCTCATACGGCCCGACGTGGCGCAGGGCGGCGACAAGAACGGGTTCGACGGTTCTGATCTGAACTTCCATAGGGCTGACCTCCGGGTTGGTGTGATAAAAAGGGTAGGGCACAATCTCCTTTCTGACGGAAAAGACCAGGGAGCCGCCTTCTTTCCGGTAACGTGACGGCGAAACTCCGAACGCGGTCCGAAATGCCCGCGTGAACGCTTCCAGGCTTTCATACCCCGCTTCGAACGCTATATCGGTGACGCGTTCCCGCGAGTATGACAGGCGATTTGCAGCCCGTTGCAGGGCCAGCCTGCGCACATAGGCCGCGACGCTTTCCCCGATCAGACCCGTGAAGATCCGGTGAAAATGGAATGGAGAGAAGTGGGCGACACGGGCCAGCGTGTCGAGATCCGGTGTTTCGTCAGGGTGCTGCTCAATATAACGCAGTACCCGCTGGATTTTTTTCCGGTATGTATCGCTGCTGTTCATGGCCTCTTTTTACAGCCGGTCTGTCTGGAGGTCCTGATTATTTTTGCTGAAATCAGTCGCGGGAGGAGAAGAGCCTCTGGAAATAAAAAACGGCCGCCCGGGGCGGCCGTTCTGCATTCGGATGGTTCCCAAAGGCGCGTCAGAATTTCTTTGTCCGCTTCTGCCCGTGTCTTCGTATTCCCGGGCGTTCAGGTAACGGTGGTCGAAGATGTTGTTCACGCCCAGCGCCACTTCCGTGGATCCGTCCAGATATTCGAGGCCGGTGCTGTGCGGTTCCCATTTGAGCAGCAGATTGCAGATGGTGTAGTCGTCCCGGGCATAATAGTAGCGCTTTCTGCCGAAGACCCTGCTGTCCGGATTCTGTTTGGGTTTAAACCAGTACGACACGTCACCGCCGATGGTCAGATCCAGCCCGTCGAAAGTGTAGGCCAGACCCAGCCGGACCTTGTCGGCGAAGGTGTTGGGCACGTTCCGGCCGGTTTCGGCGTCATACTGCTTCAGGTGTTCGTAGCTGGCGTCCATGTTCAGGTCCCGGAACGCCATGCGGAGGGTGCCCTCCAGCCCGCGCCGTTTGGCCCGGTCGATATTCTTGTAGGTCCCGTAGGGGGAATTGTCGGGAGACATGCCGCGTTCGGGCAGGGTCTCGAAGGAAATCATGTCCTCGATGCGGCCCTCGAAATACATGGCCTTGGCAAAGAGATCGAGGTCCGTTCCGAAGAGTCCTTCAGCCACATAGGAGAATCCCGCCTCGTATTCCTTGGAGATCTCCGGTTTCAGGTCGGAATTGGGCAGGTACCAGTAATGCGGATTGAGGGGACCGTTGGATGAGGTTTCATGCGGTGTCGGAGCCCTGAAGGCTTCGGAATAGTTGGCCAGCAGACTGAAGCCGGAGAAGATCTCGAGAGAGGCTCCGACACGCGGGGAAAAGCGGCCCTCGACGTATTTATCGTCGTTACTGTCCACGCTCCGGGCGAAGCGGTCGTAACGTCCGCCCAGAAGCAGCATCAGCCTGTCGTCGAAGAAGTAGATTTCATCCTGAGCGTATACGCCGAAATCATTGTATGCGTTGGGCATGGAGCCAAAATCGCTCTTCTTGCCGTTACTCAGATACCGGGCGTCTTCCTCCCGGCGGGAATAGTCCGCTCCAAGCAGTATTTCCTGGCGGACAGGACCAAGAGAGAGGATGGATTTGTTTTTCAGCGTCAGGCCGTATATCTCGTCTTCATTTTTGTAGTCGATAAGGAGCCTTCTGGATTTGTAATCCGCCGTTCTGTCGTAATATCCGTATGAATGGTATCCGCTGAGAGCCAGATCGACGAACGGTATGTCCTCGGGTGAATACTCGTATTTGACGATGAAGTCCTGCTGCCCGACGATTCCCGTCACCGCTCCGTCGTCGGGGTACTCGCTGTGATAGAGGGACTGCCATACGGTATCCACATCCTGATTTATCTTGAAGAACGACGTCGTTATCTTCTGGCTTTCCGTGATGTTGACGGCGCCTTTCAAAAACAGGGTGTAGAAGTATTCGTTGAAATCCGTGTCCGGGTTGCCGGATTCCGCCATGCGGATATCCCCGTTGTGCCCGTTTTTGTAGAAGAGGAGCAGTTCGTAGCGTTCGTCGAAGGGAGTGCCGTAAAGGGCCACGGAACCACTGTAATGGTTGTTGTGGTCATAGCGTCCCTTGACCTGGGCTCCGGCGGTTTGTCCCGGCAGGAGGAAGTCCCGCGCGTCCTTGGTGGTCATGCCCACCACACCGCCGATGGCGCCGCCGCCGTGGGAGATGGAAGATGACCCCTTGACCACTTCCACTTCGCGCAGAATGTCCGGATCGGTCCGGAAAGTGGAAATGTGGTTGGAGAACATGGAGGCCGAACGCCGGATGTCGTCCTGCTTGATGATCACGCGTTCTTCGGACTGGTAGCCGAAACCGCGGATGGTGAACTGCTCGCCGATGCTCCGGCCCCGGTCGCCGCCGGTTTCAAAGCCGGGAATGCGGGACAGATTCTGGATGATGTTGGGACTCTGGACCAGATCCTTGAACGAGAGCACACCGACCGATCCCGGGTATTTGGATTCGGTCATTTCGGTGCGCGTGCCGACCACGGTCACGGGGTCCAGCACAAGCTCCCGCTCTTTACTTTGGCTTGCGTTGGCAGCCATTTTCTCCTCGGCGGCGGCCCAGGACGCGAAGAGCAAAAGCGCCGCCAGAACAACCAAAAATTTTTTCATGACAAACTCCATTAGATATTAATTTAGTA
>JAUMXF010000062.1 GCA_030529235.1 Pseudomonadota bacterium | reverse complement strand
TCCAATTCTTCCTCCAGCGCTTCCTCCAACTGGCCGCCGGTAAACAGATCGCGCAGTACCAGCGGGCTTTTCGGGTCTTCCCGCGAGAAAATAGCCAGCACGGGAATGGACTGAGAGCCCAGACTGGTAAGCAGCTTCATGAGTTCCGGATCGTGCCGGGTCAGGTCCACCCGCAGCAGGTCGGCATCGAACCGTTTGGCCAGAACCGTGCTTTTTTCCGGAGTGAGCACTGTCTTTTCCAGAAACTTGCAGTTGGGGCACCAGTCCGCCGTGAAATCCAGAACTATGTTTTTCCGGCCAAGATCGCTTTCAAAGCGGCTCAGCTCAAAAGGCTGCCATGGATTGGTGTGGGTTTCCGGGCGGAACAGGGCAAAGGCCATGAGAGCCATCAGGGCTACGCCCGCGCCCCGGATGGACCAGCGTTTTCCGGAACTCTGGTTGAGGTTCGTCCACTGGCCCCAGACCCAGGCCGCCAGACCGATGGTCCACAGCAGGATGAGCGTGTTCAGGTATTGCGAGGCGGGCAGCAGGCCCATCAGGTACACGCAGGTTCCGGCCAGCAGAAAGCCCAGAATCCGCTCCAGGTGGATGGTCCATGCTCCGGGCCGGGGCAGCAGCCGGTACATGCGCGGAAAGACGGCCATGACCAGATATGGCGAAGCCATGCCGAGTCCGATGCAGGACAGCACCAGAGCGATGATTTCCGGGGGCTGGATCAGCGCCCAGGCCAGCACGCCGCCCAGAAAGGGACCGCTGCACGGCGTGGCCAGAATGGTGGCCAGGATGCCGGTAATGAAAGACTCCAGACGGGGATGATGGGTCACGCCGCGGGCTTTTCCCTTGAGATCGATGAGAGGCAGGTCATAGACGCCGAAAAGGCTCAGGGACAGGGCGAAGACCAGGGCCGTAAGGGAGATGATGGCCGCGGGCTGCTGGAAAATCTGGCCCCAGACGATGCCCGTGGCCGCAATGATCATGGACAGCACCAGAAAATAGAGCACGATGCCCAGAGCGAAAAAGAGGTTGTGCGCGCGGAACGCCCGCCGCTGATTCTGGGACACGCTGTCCGCCACGGGGATGAAGGAGCGCAGTTTCAGGGTAATGACGGGCAGCACGCAGGGCATGAAATTGAGCACCAGCCCGGCCAGAAAAGCCAGCACTGCCGCCTTGGACAGGGTGCGGACTTCCAGCTCTGGGGCTAAATAGCGGGGAGTGAAGGGCCATTCGGCGGTCGGGGTATCCGGCTCCGGTGTCGCGGAGTCCATCTGGGCCGGGATTCCCGGCTTGGCTTGGGCAAATCCGGACCACCAATCCTGATCTTCGGCCAGGGGAAGCTCCGCTTCTGCGGGAACGTCCAGAGTCAGTGTTTCCTGAAGGGGGCGGCAGGACGCATCCGAGCAGAGCAGGGCGCTGAACTGCACGGACAGGTGCAGCGCTTCGCCGGAAGCGGCGGGAACCGGCAGGTAAAAAAGTGTCCGGCCCGCATACTGTTCGGTCACAAGCCCCGGCTCCAGAGAGTCCGGAGCGGACATGGGCGGAGGGTAAAGGGCTTCCAGCTCTCTTGTGGCGTACTGGCCGGTGACGGCCGTGGGAAATCCCGAAGGGCCGGGAGTATTGCCATAGATGTGCGAACCCTCGGGGGCGGTGAAAAAAAGTACCGCCAGCACCGGCGAAGGGCCGGAGTCAGTACGGAACGCTTTCAGGGAAAGCTCGGGAGCGGATGTCTGTGCCAGGGCGCAGACCGGTAAGAAAAGGAAGAGAAAGAGGATGGCGCGGAGTGTTTTGCCCGCATTCCGGTATGTAATCATAGAGATGTCCTTAAGATCGGAAGATGTTTGCAGCGGGCGCTTCCCATCGGTGTGCCGTCGCCGGAGCGAACCTTCATGAAAGGCGGGGAGCGCCGGAGTTGAAGAAAATTTACAGCCAGGCGTTCTCTCTGGTTTTGCGTTGCACCGGCCGGGAGAAGGTTGCCTTCTCCTTTCTTCCATCCGGCCGTATTTTTCGGGGGCGGCTGCTGATGATCGGAAAGATACGGGGCATAAGCGGCCCGGCGTCGGGGATAGCGGATTTTCCGTGATCCTCTTGGGGTTACACGATCTCGTCCTGGATTCTGCTGTCGAAGATGCGCTGGCTTTTGCGCTCCGAGCGGGGCAGGCTGCCATAGTCGGTCAGTTCCAGCTCCGCTGTGACCAGAAGCTGTTTCTTGATCTGGTATGCGGCTTCGCGGATCAGTCCGGGCGCGCGGTCTCCATTCACTCCCTCGGCCCGTTCCACCACCAGACGCATAGAGTCACGGCCCACACCGTCTCTGGTCAGATGGATCTGATACTCGGAGCCGAGACCGGGAATGGCCGACAGGATGGAATCGATGCCGCTGGGGTAGATGTTCACGCCCCGGAATTTGATGGTGTCGTCGGAGCGTCCCCTGATGCGCGAGTGACGGGGCATGACGCTGCCGCAGGTGCAGGGACCGGGGATGATGCGGGTGATGTCCCGGGTGCGGTAGCGGATCAGCGGTGCGGCTTCCTTGCACAGGGTGGTCACGACCATCTCTCCCCATTCGCCGTCGGGCAGCGGCTCCAGAGTTTCGGGATCGACGATTTCAAGCAGGTAGTAGTCGCCCCAGTAGTGGATGCAGTCGTGATCGACGCATTCGATGCCCGCGCCGGGGCCGTAGAGCTCGGTCAGGCCGGTGATGTCGAACAGTTCTGCCCCGCCGAAAAGATCGGAAATTTTCTTGCGCATGGACCGGCTGGAGCGTTCGGAACCGTAGATGACCTTCCGCACGGCGACTTCTCCGGTCAGGCCGCGCCTGTTGATTTCTTCGGCCATCAGCAGGGCCATGGACGCCGTGGAGCAAAACACCGTGGACTGAAAATCCAGCAGAAACTGGATCTGCATGTCGATGTTGCCCGGTCCCACGGGTACAGCCAGGGCTCCGGCCTTTTCACATCCGAGCTGGAAGCCCGTGCCCGCCGTCCATACTCCGTAGCCCACGGCGATCTGCACCCGGTCTTCGGGCGTCACGCCGATGGTCTGGTAACAGCGGGCGAACATGTCGGTCCAGTCGTCCAGGTCCTTCTGGGTATAGCAGAGCACTTTGCGTTTCCCCGTGGTGCCGGAGCTGGCGTGAACGCGGGCGATCCGCTCGAAGGGCACGCTCCGCAGGGGAAACGGGTAGCCGTCGCGCAGGTCCTCGGTGGTGGTGAAGGGCAGGCGGCGCAGGTCGTCCAGGCTTTGGATGGAGTCGGGCGTGACTCCGGCTGCCTCCAGCCTGGCCCGGTACATCGGTGAGCCCTCGAAGGCATGGCGGACGGTCCATTGCAGGCCGCGCAGCTGGTGGTCACGCAGCTCCCGGACGGAGGAAAAAGACGGCAGGAAATTTTTGCTGTGCATGAGGGCGGTTCTGTGTGGTGAACGGGGAGGCCCCCGCCGCGGAAAACGGCGAGGGCTTCCCCCCCACGAGGGGTTATTTTTTCAGATGATCGGCCAGTACCTCGGACATGTGGCGCACGGCAAAGCCGGACTTGTTCTTCTCGGCGCCGCCGCGCAGCTGCATGACGCAGCCCGGGCATTCCGTGACCAGCACTTCGGCCCCGGTCCGCGCGGCGTCGGTCAGCTTGTTCTTGAGGATCTGCTCGGACACGCCGGGGAACTTGGCGGAGTAGGACCCGCCGAAGCCGCAGCAGACCTGCTCCTGATCGGCCTGGGCGTATTCGTAACCGGCCAGGGCCAGAAGCTGCCTGGGCTGTTCGGTCATGCCCATGCCGCGGCAGAGGTGGCAGGGCGCGTGCAGGGTGGCCCGCTGCTGAGTCTGGCTGAAGTTGTCGGGGGTCACCTTCAGCACGTCGGTCATGAAGGCGGAGAAAGGAATGACCTTGTCCGCGAATTTCTTGGCCTCGGCGTCGTTTTCGCCCAGCAGGAAGGGGTAGTTGTGCTTCAGATGCGAGGCGCAGGATGCGCACAGTGTGACGATATAGTCAAAGGAGCCGTTCATGGCCTCGATGTTCTGCCGGGCCACGTCGATGGCGGTCTTCTTTTCGCCCATCATCTGCAGCGGCAGACCGCAGCAGGATTGTTCCAGAGGGAATTCCACAGCCACGTCGTGGGCGCTGAAGACTTCCATGGCCGCTTCCAGCTGTTCCGGATAGATGAAGTCCTGAGCGCACCCGGCGAACAGGGCGATCCGGGCCTTGGGGTTCGGTACGTTTTGTCTGATTTCCTCGAAGCGGTCCCGGAAAGGCTTGGCCGCGATGGCGGGCAGGGCCTTGAAGCCGTGATCCTTGGCGAAGATCTGGGGCAGATGCCGGATGTAGCTGGTGCCGCCGGTCAGGGGCCGCTGGGCGGTCTTGGCCATGCGCAGGAAGGAATGGAAGAGCTTGCGGTTCTGCATCAGCTTGGCCAGCAGAATCGAGGAAATGGGGTGCCCGTCCTCATCCAGAATGCGGGCGTGGATTTCCTTGATCAGCCGGGGCAGATCGATACCCGCGGCGCAGATATGCTTGCAGGCCTCGCAGTTGATGCAGTTCTGGACCAGATTCTTGGCCTTGTCCCGGCCGTGGAAGAAGAAGGTCAGGATGAGGCCGATGGCACCGATGTAAATGTGCCCCATCTGATGGCCGCCGACCATGCGGTACACGGGGCAGACGTTGGCGCAGGCGCCGCAGCGCACGCAGCGGAGCACCTGGGAGAAGAGCGGATCCTTGGCCATTTCCCGGCGGCCGTTGTCCAGAAAGACGATGTGCATTTCCTTCTTGTCGCCGGGCGCGGCCAGGCACTCGTTGGCGCCGCTGATCCAGGTGACGTAGGAGGTGATGGCCTGCCCCGTGGCGTTCTTGGGCAGGATGCGCAGCACCTTGAGGGCGTCCTCCAGGGTGAAACAGAGCTTGTCCAGGCCGGTCAGGGCCACATGCACGCGGGGCAGGGTGGTGACCAGACGGGCGTTGCCTTCATTGGTGACGATGCCGATGGTGCCGGTCTCGGCGATGGCGAAGTTGGCGCCGCTGATGCCCATGTCCGCTTCCACGTATTTCTGGCGCAGCTCGCGGCGGGCCACCTTGACCAGACGCTGAATGTCCGTGGACTGGTCTTCCCGGGTGACCTGGGAGAAAAGCTCGGCCACCTGGTACCGGGACAGGTGAATGGCCGGCATGACCATGTGGCTTGGACCTTCCTTGCGCAGCTGGATGATCCACTCGCCCAGGTCCGTCTCGGTCACTTCCAGGCCGTCCTTTTCCAGACGATGGTTGAGGAGGGTTTCCTCGGCCGTCATGGACTTGGACTTGACGATCTTTTTACAGTTCGCGTCCTTGGCGATGCGGGCGATGATTTCGTTGGCTTCGGCGGCGTCCTTGGCCAGATGGACCTTGACGCCCTTGGCTTCGGCCGCGGCCTTGAAGTCGGCATAAAGCTGGTCCAGACAGCCGAGTCCCGCGTTCTTGGTGTTCACCACCTCGGCGATGAGCGCGTCCACGTCGTAATCGCGCAAAGCGTTGGCCCGGCCCACGGGGTAAGCGGTGGCGAATTTTTCCATGGCTCCGCGCAGGAAGGTGTTGTCCAGAGCCTCGCGCAGTTCCTTGTTGTATTCGGAGAGGTTTTTGGCCTGCTGCATTATTTGTCCTCCAGAATCAGGATGTGCAGTTCCAGGGGGCCATGCACGCCCAGCGCCAGAACGCGTTCGATGTCGGCGGTGCGGCTCGCGCCGGTGATGAAGGCCAGATAGTCGGGGTTCTGGCTCATGAGCCCTTTGAGTTCGGCGTAGATATCCTCGGCCGTGGCCCGGATGCGGGATTTGGGAATGACCGCCACATGGATCTCGGCGAGCATGGTGGACAGGCGCAGTTCCTCGCTGGAGGATTCGATGGCCAGGGTGCCTGTCTCGGCGATGCCGTAGTCGGCCATGGTGAAGGCGATGTCCACGCCCGCCAGATGGCGGCGCATACCGTCCTTGATGACGGAAATTTCGCGCGCCGAGGCCTGTTTGACCAGCTCGGCCAGATCAGCCTCGCCCAAGGCCGGAGCAACGATGATCTTGCCCCATTCCTTCAGCTCGCACAAATCCTTGCCCTTTTCCGACAAGGACTCCTCACACCCGCTCAGAAGCAGCTGACAGGCTTCCTTCTGGGCGCACAGATCCACGGTGTAGGCCACGGCCTGAGCCATGGAATCGACCTCCGAGACAATGGCCGAGACGGCTTCCGCTTTTTTCCGGAATTTTTCCAAAATTTCAGGGCTTGGTTCCATACGTCCTCCTGAGTGAATTCGTTTTGCACATTAAAGCAAAAACCATGCTGGCACTGCTTTTATTTCGTTTTTCTATAATTCAATGTAGTTAGGGCGTTCTTTCGGCCTTCCTCCCCGCCTCATGGTGAAAATATGAGCAGGTGCACCCAACAGGGGTGAGGGAATTTTCTCAGCTTTCCGGCCCTCTGGATTTGGGAAAGGGGCGGCCGCCGCGCTGGTATTTGATGACGGCGTTGTTGTGCTCGTTCAGGCTGCGGCTGAAGTGATGGGAACCGTCGGGCCGCGCCACGAAATAGAGAAATTCGTGTTCCGCCGGTCCGGCGGCGGCCATGAGGGCGGCTTTGCCCGGAGAGCAGATAGGGCCCGGAGGCAGACCGGGGTGCACATAGGTATTGTAGGGATTGGCCGCGTCCTGGAGGTGGGAGCGGCGCAGATTGCCGGTGAACGCTTCCCCCAGGCCATAGATGATGGTGGGATCGCATTGCAGGAGCATGCCCAGTTGCAGGCGCCTGGCATATACGCCCGCCACCAGCTTCCGTTCCGCGGGGATGGCCGTTTCCTTTTCCACCAGCGAGGCCAGAATGACCATGGCATGCAGTTCCTCGGGATTTCCGGCCTGAGGCAGATCCCGTACGGTGCCCTTGAAACGGTCCAGCAGCGCCTTCAGGATCGGATAGGGCGACTGGCCGGGGATGCGCGGAAAAAAGTAGGTTTCCGGGAACAGATAGCCTTCGGCGTTTTCCGCCGGGATGCCGTTTTTCCGCAGAAAATCCTTGTCCCTGCAGGCCGCGAGAAAGCGCTCCGCCGTGGTCAGGCCCGTGGCGTTCACGGCCAGAGCCACCTCGCGCATGGTCAGCCCTTCGGCGAAATGCAGACGGTGCAGCATGGGCTGCCCGAAAGCCAGGGTTTCCAGAATGCGGCGCGGGCTCCAGCCCGCCGAAAGCTCGAATTCTCCGGCCTGAAGCAGAACTTTGCGCAGCCGGGCGTAGGTTCTGAAGCCTTCGCTCCAGCGCACCAGACCGTTTTTTTCCAGCCGTCCGGCCACCGACGCCAGACTTTCACCCGATTCCACGGTGAAGACCACGGTGGCGTTGTCCGCCGGGCGAAGCGGAGTTTCCACGAAATACCAGGCTCCGCCAGCCAGCCCGCCTGTCGCGAGGAGCATGAGCGTCAGTCCGCCCAAAAGCCATTTCCACCATTGTCGCATGAGTTTTCCCTATGGCTTGGTAGCGGGGAGAAGAATGCCTCCGGCCGGGGGACAGGCATCCGGTGTCCCTTTTTCCGGCTCCGGTTTGATCAATCTTTCGAACCGGAACCGGCAAGCTGGTCCGGATCCGCAAGCTCCGGCTTATATTTCCCGCTCCCTCAGAAAGGTTTCCAGAATGCACACCGCGGCCATCTGATCCAGAAGACCGTCACTCTTGCGGGTGGAAACACCCGCCTCGCGCAGCCGGTTCCGCGCCTCGGAAGAGGTCAGCACTTCATTGACCAGATGAATGGGCAGGGCGGTTCTGCGGGCCAGACTGTCCCGGAAATTTCTGACCTGCCGGGTGGTCAGGCTGTCCTGGCCGTCCGTGAGCAGAGGCAGACCCAGCACGATGCCCGTCACGTTTTCTCTGGCGCAGATGTCCAGCAGCTCGGCGAAGAGCTTCTCGCGCGTGGTTCTGGTCAGCGTCCGGTAGGGAAAGGCCAGGGAGCCGCCGGACATGGCCAGTCCCACGCGCCTCTGGCCGTAATCGATGCCCAGAAACTTCATGCCAGCGTCTGCACGCCGTCTCGGGCTTTGGTCTGGGCCAGCAGGCGGCTGAAACCCTCCATCCATGCCTTTCCATGGCGCAGTCCGGCCAGAAATTCCAGCGTATGCAGCACCTCGCGGCTGGCGTCCATTTCCAGCAGGGACCGGCTCACGCCGATCTTGCAGGAGGGGCAGCCCACCACGATGGGCGCCTCTGGCGCGTATCCGTCCAGATCGCGGGTGAGCTGCTCCTTTTTGCGCTGGCGCAGCCGGTTGTAGATTTTGGGAGAGGTCATGGCTCCGAGCCCCGATTCGCCGCAGCAGTGGGGCGAGATGGTCACCGTGGACGAGGTCATCCGGCCCAGTTCCCGGGCGTAGATGCCGGCGGCCTTGAGGGGCGGCACGCCGGACCATTCGTGGTGGCAGGCCGCGTGGTAGAGCAGGTGTTCCGGTCCGGCCGGAAAGGAGCCGCCCTGCTGCATGATGAACTGCGTCACGTCCAGAAATTCCACCCGCTTGGTTTCCAGGGATTTGAGCTTGTATCCGCGGATGCCTTCCCTGCAGGTGCCGCAGGCCGTGAGTACGGATTTGATGACAAAGCCCGCATCCTCGGTCTGGCGGATGAGCCGGGTCAGGGCGGTCTGGTTGTTTTCGGCCACGCGTTCGGCCCGGTCCCGGCATCCGGAGACCAGCAGCGGATAGCCGCAGCACAGGTGGTCTGGCGGCAGCACCACGTTCACGCCCGCGTCCAGCAGCAGGCGCACGGCGGCCAGGCCGATGGAACGGTAGAAAAGGCCCGCGCCGCAGCCGGGAAAATAGATTACGGCCCGTTTGTTCCGGGTGGAGGACAGGGTGAAGATGTTGCCCCTGGTCAGGTGCAGGGCTTCCTTCAGGTTGGTGAACTGGGTGCTCGGCCCCTTGCTCCGCAGCAGGGGGCTGTCCAGACGCTGCCGCCAGCTCTGGGGCAGCAGGTTCACGGCGTGATTGCCCACTTCCTGGCCGATGCCCGCGAGTTTGGCCACGCGCGGCAGGGTGGACTGCGGGTCCTGACTCAGCAGATGCAGAATCCGGTTCTTGAGCGGATGCCCGCCCGCGCCCTTTTCCTCCAGATAGGCCCTGGTGTGCAGGGTCACGTCCTGAGTCCGGATCTTGACCGGGCAGATGGCGTAGCATTTGCCGCAGGCCGTACAGTGTTCGAGAATCTTCTGCAGTTCGCGCAGCAGTCCGGAGTCCGGCTCGCCGCGCTGCAGCTGCGAGTAGTAGATGGCCTCCACCAGCGCGCCCAGAGTGATGTTCTTGTTCCGCGGATGGAAGAGCAGTCCCCGCTGGGGCAGGTACATGGGGCAAACCTGCTTGCATTTGCCGCAGCGGGTGCAGGTCTGCACGTTCAGCAGCAGGTCGATCAGGTTTTCCTTGCCCGGCAGGGCCGTCTTGTTGATGTCCTTGATCAGGCGGTTGAAGGAGAAGGTGTAGGGTACCACCACCAGATCGCGCTGGGTCAGCTTGCCGGGATTGAAGATGTTGTTGGGATCGATTTTTTTCTTGTAGGCGCGCAGGGCCGCGATTTTTTCCTCGGCCAGAAAGCCGATCTTGGTGATGCCGATGCCGTGCTCGCCCGAGACCTGACCCTTGAGTTCCAGAACGCGGGTGAAGACTTTTTCCACGGCCTCCTCGGCCAGGCTCAGCATGCGCGGGTCGTTGGAGTTGACGGGCAGATTGACGTGGCAGTTGCCGTCCCCGGCGTGCATGTGGTTGGCGATGACGATGCGCGTGTCCTGCATGTGCTCGAAAATCCGGGTCAGATCCTCGCTGCGTTTGGGATACTTGGATTTCAGATGCTGGAAGAAAAACGAGGTCTGAAGCTGAAATTCCTGTTCGGGCAGCTCTTCCTTGGTGGTCTTGCCGGTGATGACGGACGTGGACACGTCCATTTCCATGCGTACGAATTCGTCGTCCACGTCGATGCCGGGAAGCTGCTGCACCTGTTGCAGGGCCTCGCGGTAGGCGATGGCCAGATAGTACAGGTTCTGTTCTTCCAGAAAGTCCGCGAATTCGGGGATGACTCCCAGCGGAATGACGATGTCCTCGTTCAGCTTGAAGCCGCTGGTGCGCTTGGCGATGGCCGAGAGCTGGTGCCGGTCGTGCCAGAATGCCTCGGCTTCGGCCGCGTCGGCGGCGACGAAGCTGTCCACGTTGTCGTAGGCCGAGCAGATGTCCACAATGCGGCGGACGGCTTCGAAGAGAGCGTCCTCGTCGGCGGAATCGAGCTGCACGATGAGCACCGAGATGGGAATGCCGTCGAATTTGTGGGATTTCTTGGAGTACCCTATGGCCTGCACATATTTGATGCCGAATTCTTCCAGGGCCGAGAGCTTGACCAGATCGCCCTGGGTGCGGATTTCGTCGCGCAGGGCCACGATGTCGCGGATGACGTACATGGCGTTGCGCATGGAATTGCCGAAGAATTCAAGGCACAGGACCCGGCTGTGGGGCAGGGAAGGGTACACGGTGAAGGTGGCGTCGGCCACGATGCCGTCCACACCCTCCTTCTGCACGCCGGGCAGGCCGCCCAGAAACTTGTTGGTCACGTCCTTGCCCAGGCCCGTGCCGCGGATCTCGTTTCCTTTCAGCCGGAGGGTTTCCAGAACGCCTCCGGACTCGTCCAGCACCTCGAACACGGCCGTTTCGTCCGGCATGATCTTGTGCCGGGGATGATCCACCCGCCGGACCTCGATCAGTTCGCCCGTGGGCAGGACCATGCGGTAGGAGAGCAGGTTGTCCAGAGTGGTGCCGTACTCGAAGGCGAAGGGGCCGCCCGCGTTTTCGGAGATGTTGCCGCCGATGGACGACGCGGCCTTGGAAGCCGGGTCCACGGTGAAGAGCAGCCCCTTGTCCGCCGCAGCCTGGATGGCGGTCAGGGTGATGACTCCGGCCTGCACCGAAATGGTCAGATTGTCCGCGTCAATGTCCGTTATTTCCTTCAGACGGCTGAGGCTCAGCACCACCGTGCGCGGCTTGGCCGGCACGGCCCCGCCGGTCAGCCCCGAGCCGCCGCCTCTGGGAACAACGGGAAAACCCATTTCGTTGGCCAGACGGATGATGCCCTGAATCTGCCGGACGTTTTCCGGGAACACCACCAGAGTGGGCAGTTCCATGCGCAGATCCGTGGCGTCGGTGGAGCATTCGATCAGGTTGTTGGCCGTGGAAACGATCTGCTCCTTGCCCAGAATGGAACTCAGGCGGGCAATGAGTGCGGCCTTGAATTTTTCGTCGGCCTCGTAACTTTGCCAGAAGTGATCCAGGCATCTGGACAGTTCCCGGAAATAGGCCGGAGACAGCGCGCCCCGTTCGGCCTGGAGGCGGGAGCTGACGCTCTTGCGCACGGTTTTGGCCGGGATGAAGGGGTTGTAGCGGATGATGAACAGCTCTTCGGCCAGACGCAGGGCCAGCTGCTGCAGATATTCGGGCCAGGTCTGGAATTCTTCCAGAGGCAGGCCCAGCACGCGTTTGACCAGACGTTCGGGAGCCAGGGAAATATGTGGTCCTTTATGGGGCATGACGGATACCGGATGAACCGTTTTTTCGCGTATTTCCGGGCCGCGGCGTCCGGAGTGGACGGGCGGCCGGGGAAAGGCCGTTTTTGGGAGGGATTTTTCTAGACCCAAGCCCGGTGCTTGGCAAGGCGCAAACGGCCGGGCCGCATGGTCGGCGAAAATGCCGGGAGTTTCTGGGGGAAGCCGTATCGTCCGCTGGAAAAGTGCGGCAGAAGAGGGATTCCGGGCAGGACCAGACGCTTCGCGGACCGGAGCAGGGATCGCCCATCTCCCGGGCCGCTGTCAGTCTGCTTCTCCGCATCGGAATGCCCATTCCGACGCCAAGGCCTCGGCCTGCTGCAACACCGTCTGCACGGCGGCGTCCTGCAGATCGGGCGGATAGCCGTATTTGCGCAGAATGCGTTTGACCAGCACCCGCATGCGGGCTCGTGCGGACTCCCGGCGGGTCCAGTCCACGGATATGTTTTTTCTGAGGTTCGTCAGGAGTTCGTGGGCGATCACCCGGAGCTTGTCGTCGCCCATGATTTCCACCGCGCTTTTGTTCTCGGCCAGGGCGTCATAGAAGGCGATTTCTTCATCCGAAAGCCCCTGCTCCTCACCGCGCTGGCGCGCCGCACGGATGTCCCTGGCCAGCTGGATCAGCTCCTGCAGCACCTCTGCCGTGGTGATGGCGTTCGCGTGGTAGCGCGCCACGGCTTTTTCCAGACGTTCCGAGAATGTTCTGCTCTGCACCACGTTGGTCTTGCCGCGCGAACGGATGCTGTCTCCCAGCAGCTTGCGCAGGGCTTCCAGGGCCAGGTTTTTCTTTTCCATTCTCTGCACTTCGGCCAGGAATTCGTCCGAGAGGATGGAGATGTCCGGGCTTTGGAGGCCTGCCGCCTTGAGGATGTCCACAATTTCGGTCGAAACCACCGCGCGGCTGATATCGTAAATGTGGATGTAGTTGCCGAACACCGCCGGAGTGTTCGCGTCATCCTTTTCGATGGGCATGCCGGTGAAGCCGATGAAGGAGGCTCCGGGCAGGGCGTCGCGCAGATACTTGGCGAAACCGTAGGAGATTTCGCCGGTTTTGTTGTCCACCTTCGCCTTGAAGCCGTACTGGCTGCGGTGGGCCTCGTCGGCGATGACGACGACATTGCGTCGTGTGGTCAGCGTTCCGGCCGTCTCGCCGAATTTCTGGAGGGTGGTGAAAACCACGCCGCCGGATGCACGGTTCAAAAGGGAAACCAGATGCTCGCGGCTGTCGGCCTGCACCGGAGTCTGCCGGATGAGGTCCTTGCACATGGCGAAGGTGGCGAACAGCTGGTCGTCCAGATCGTTACGGTCGGTCAGCACCACCAGCGTCGGGTTTTCCATGGCCGGATGCTTCACCAGACGTCCGGCGTAAAAAAACATCAGCAGGCTCTTGCCCGACCCTTGCGTGTGCCAGATCACGCCGGCGCGCCGGTCTCCCCGCGGCTGTGCGGCGACGCCAGGCAGTCCGTAGTCTGCCGGTTCCTCGGCCGCGCCCTGGTATGACGGACCGGCCGCGCGCAGAGTCGGACCGCGCGGTTTACGGCATGGTATTGGTGGTAGCCCGCCACGATCTTGACCAGTCCCGCGCTGTTCTCCCCGAACACCGTGAAATGCCTGAGCAAATCGAGCAGGCGGCCATGCTCGAACACGCCCTGAGCCAGAACGGAAAGCTCCGGAGTGCCCTTTGGCGAAACCGCCGTGCCGTCGGTGGTGCGCCAGGGCATGAAACGCTCGAAATCGGCGGAGAGCGAGCCGACGCGGGCGGTGATGCCGTCCGAGACCACCAGAAGGGCGTTGGTATGAAACAGCGCCGGAATCTGCAGCTTGTAGGTCTGGAGCTGGTTGAAGGCGGCCGACAGCGTTGCCTCGCCGCTGCCCGGCGCTTTCAGTTCGATCACGACGAGGGGCAGGCCGTTGACAAAGAGAACCACGTCAGGCCGCCGGTTGTGCCGGCCGCTGATGACCGCGAACTGAGCGACCGCCAGCCAGTCATTGCGCTCCGGCCGCTCGAAATCGATGAACGCTACCTTGCCAGCCGTCAGCACTCCATCGTCGCCGTGGTACTCCACATCCACGCCTTCGGTCAGCAACACGTGGATGCGGCGGTTTTCCTCCAGCAGATTCGGCAGGCCGGTCTGGGTGAGTTTGCGAACAGCATCGCTTCGAGCCTCGCCCGGCAGATGCGGATTGAGCCGGGCGACAGCGTCTTCCAGGCGTTTTCTGAGAATGACCTCGCTGTGGCTCTCCCGTTCCGGGATGCGCCCGTCCGGGCCGATGTCTGCCTCGCGTTCGATCTGGTAGCCGAG
>JAUMXF010000061.1 GCA_030529235.1 Pseudomonadota bacterium | reverse complement strand
AAGGATCGTTACATGCGTTTGAGGAGCTGAATGGACAGGGGCACCAGACCCGAGGACAGCTTGCTCCGCCACAGGGCGCTCCAGCCGAGTCCGGTCACGAAGGCCGCAAGCACGGAACACAGCGGCCTGGCCTTGACCGCGCCCCAGGGGTCAAAACGGCCCGAGGCCGCACGCAGGCGCTCCTTGGCTTCAGCTACGGAGTACTCTTTTTTCTGGCTGATGTCGCCCATACCAGACCTCCGGCAATGCCCATGCAGGCAAGTCCCAGAATACACAGCGCCCAGGCCGGATGCACGATCTCGACCAGCGCCCGGTACAGGGCGGCCACAAAAAAGGCCGCCCCCGCAGCTCCGAAAAGCAGGCCGAGGACCAGCAACGCGGCCATGCGCACCGTTTTCAGGACGTTGTGCCGCAGAAGCCGGCCTTCGGCCTCAGCCAGATCACAGAGACCGATGACGAGTTCGGTCAGACCTTTCACGCCGGAAGTTACCTGGTGAGGCGAATGATTTTCGACAGAATGTATCCCGCCCCGAAGGCGATGAGCACGCTTCCCAGCGGATTCTGCCGCACCCGTTCGCTGACTTCTTCGACTCCCGCGCTGCCGGCGTCGTAGGCTTTCTGGACTTTTTCCGAAGCCAGTTTCTGGTACTTTTCCAGTTCTTTTTCCAGCTTGGCGGTCAGTTCCGAGGATTTCTCGACTCCCGCGTCCTTGAACGACTTGGCCAGCTCGCTGAACTGCTTCTGCAGGCTCTGGAGTTCTTCCTTCAGGGAGTCCAAGGTGTTTTCGTCTTTGGCTGCCATGATTTCCTCCTTTTAATATGTTGCCTTACTTCGGCCCGAACAGGAACCAGATGATGAATCCCAGAACCGGAAGTGCGAGGATGAGCACGATCCAGATGGCCTTGTTCATGGCGCTGGCCGAGCTCTGTACGATTTTTATGATGGCCCATACGTCCAGTACGAGGACGATAAGCCCCATCAGTCCGCCTATTTTCATACTTTCAGGTTCTCCTTGATGCAAAGGGCTCCGGCCGGAAGATCCGCCGGGCCGAAGCCCGCAGGAAACTACAGCTTGGCCCGGATGGCCTCGTGAATCTTTTTGGACGCGGCTTCGTCACCCAGAACTCCGACGCGCACGGAGATCTCCGTGTGCTTGGGGTTTTCCGGCAGACTCTTCAGAGAAATCCACACATCCGTATCGCCGTCTTTACAGGTCACGGAGGCGGAGCTCAGTTCCTTCTCGGTCTTGGCGATGGGCAGCTTCAGGGATTTACAAGCCGCCAGAGTCGCCTTGTAGGAACGGTCCAGGCTGACGGCGTAAGTGTGTTTCAACTGTCCCATGGCGTACGTGTAGGTACCCACGGCGGCGGCCCCGCCCACCAGCAGCGTGGCGCACCCGCTGCTCAGAAAGAACGCCAGTAACGCCAGTTTCATCATGTTGCGCATGGCCGGAAAACCTCCTCATAATTACAGGGTTTCGAGAATGAGAATTCTTCCTTAAACGGAAACGGCGGTTTTTACAAGATGGTTTCGATGAGAGGAGCGCGCTGATGCTTCCGGATCGCAAGGCTTGTTCGCATATGTTCCCACCGCGCCCGGGAAATCGTTCAGACCACCGTCGGAAGCCGGGCGGACGGGCCTCGGCAAACAGTGGTTTTCCGGGGAGAGCGGCTGCCCCACAGTGATTCTGCCGGTCAATTACGGCTGGAAGAGCGCCGAATTGCCGGCAACCACAGCAGTACCGGTCAGCAGGTTTGTGCCACGGTTTCGACGGAGAAACGGGAAACGGTCAGCGCACCCCACGCCGGATCGCGTCAGGCCAGTGGAATCTGGAGTTCCGTCAGGTTCTCCTCGCTTTCCATGTCCACCCAGTGAACATAGACTTCCCTGCCCCCGGCCTGCAGGCTGATTCCCCGCTCCAGAGCGGCCGAAGAAAAAGCGGACCATGCCGGGCCGATGCCGCTCATGGGGCCGCGATAGGTTGTGCTCAGGCATTCATGGGCGGGCACGTCCACACAGGAAAACTTTCCCTGCCCCTTGCGGGCGTCCACGGGGAAAGCCACCTTCAGCGTGAATTCCGTGTCCGGTTTGCCGTCGCAGCCCTCGTAGGTGAAGACGCATGGTCCGGTGACGGCCATGCCCCGCGCTTCGGCCTCGGCCATGAGCTCCGTGATGATGGGAGCCGTGTGCCCGCATATGTCCGCAAGCTTCAGTCGGGCCACGGATTCCAGCATGGTCCTGGCCGGGATGCTTTTCTGTTCGATCTGCATGGCATCCTCCTTCGGGTTTTTTCTTGACTGACGGGTCGTTGCTGCAACGGCGGTGTTGCCGTCAATGCGCGTGTCCCGGCGTGAAAAAGCGCAGCCGCAGCGCGTTGCTGACCACCATGACCGAACTCATGGCCATGGCTGTCCCGGCCAGCATGGGGTTCATGACCGGCCCGCCGAACAGGTGCGGGAGCCCCATGGCCACGGGTATGCCGATGGTATTGAAGGCAAAGGCCCAGAAAAGATTCTGCCGGATATTGGTCATGACCGCGCGGCCCAGATGAAGAGCCGTGAGCAGGCCGGACAGATCCCCGGACATGAGCACCACGTCCCCGGATTCCAGCGCCACATCCATGCCCGAGCCCATGGCTATGCCCAGATCGGCGGCGGCCAGGGCTGGGGCGTCGTTGATGCCGTCACCGGCCATGCCTGTTACATGGCCTTCGGACTGAAGTTTGCGGATGGCGTCGGCCTTGTGTTCGGGCAGCACTCCGGCCTCGACTGATTTGATTCCTACCTGGCGGGCTACGGCTCTGGCCGGGCGTTCGGCATCGCCGGTCACCAGCCGCGCCTCGATGCCCATTTTCCCGAGGGCCTCCACAACGGAAGCCGCTTCAGGACGGATGGCGTCGCTGATTCCCAGAAGGGCGGCCAGATGCCCGTCCACGGCCACATGGATCACCGTGGCTCCCTCGTCCTCCATTCGCTCCCGCGCTTCCCGCGCTTCTTTCAGTTCCACACCCAGAGAGTTCATCAGCCGTTCGTTGCCGATGGCCACGTCGTGTTCTTCCACGCGGGCGGTCACGCCCTGGCCGGGCACGGCCTGAAAATCTCCGGCCTCGGGTACGGGCCCGTCGCAGGCGGCCGTCACCGCCCGGGCCAGAGGATGCTCTGAAAGACGCTCCACGGCGGCGGCCAGGCGCAGAGGAATACTCCCGTCCTGTCCGTCCGGCGTCCAGATTCCGGCAAGAGCGGGTTTGCCCACGGTCAGGGTACCGGTCTTGTCGAAGACGATGGCCGTGAGTTCTCCCGCCCGTTGCAGGGCCCGGCCGGACTTGATCAGTACTCCGAGCTGCGCTCCGCGGCCCGTGCCGGCCATGATGGAAGTGGGCGTGGCCAGCCCCATGGCGCAGGGGCAGGCGATGACCAGCACCGAAACGGCGATGCGCAGGGCAAAAGAGAAACCCTCGTCGCTGAAGATATACCAGGAGAGGCCCGCCAGCAGAGCCAGCGACATGACCGTGGGCACGAAATAGAAACTGATGGTATCGGCCAGATTGGCGATGGGGGCCTTGGAGCCCTGGGCGTCGCGCACCAGCCGGACGATGCGGGCCAGCACCGTGTCCTCGCCCACATGCAGGGCGCGCATGACCAGCGCGCCGGTGGTGTTCAGGGTGCCGCCGAAAATCCGGTCGCCGGGAGAGCGTCGCACGGGCAGGGGTTCGCCCGTCAGCATGGACTCGTCCACATGGCTTTCTCCTTCGGCCACTTCGCCATCCACGGGTATCCTCTCGCCAGGACGGATGCGCAGCAGGTCGCCGGGCTCGATTTCGGCCACGGCCACGGGCCGCTCGGTTTCTCCATCCACCAGCGCCGCCGTGTCCGGTGCCAGATGCATGAGGGCGCGCACCGCGTCCGTGGTCCGGAATACGGATCTGGCCTCGAAGTATTTGCCGAGGGAAATCATGGCCAGAAGCACGGCTGCGGATTCGTAGTACAGGTCCATGGCCCGCTCGTGGGGGCTCACGCCGAGCCAGATTTCCACGGTGTTCCACAAGGAATAGATCAGGGCCGCGCCCGTGCCGACGGCCACCAGGGAATCCATGTTCGGCGCCCGGCGGATCAGGGCCGGGAAACCCCGCACATAAAACTGCCGTCCGCTCCAGACCACGGGCACGGTCAGAAGAAGCTGGGCCAGAGCGAAGATGCCGGGCGCATGTGCTGGGTCCAGCATCCGGGGCAGAGGCATGCCCCACATGTGCCCCATGGACAGAAGGAGAAGGGGCAGGGCGAAGAGCATGATCCGGATCACGTCGCGCCTTTGTCTGGCCAGGGCGGCCAGCATGCGGTGTTCTTGGTCGTCCACCTTTTCCGGGCGGAGCGGCTCCACGGTGAAGCCGGCGTTCTGGATGGCTTCGCGCAGGGCGCGCAAGGACAGCCGGGCCGGATCGAATACAAACCGGCCTTCACCCGTGCCCAGATTGACGGCAGCCTCGCGCATGCCCTCCATCCGCGAGGCCAGCCGCTCGATACGGGCGGAGCAGGCCGCGCAGTGCATGCCGCCGATTCTGAAGGACGCCTGGGTGGTGGAGGAGGGGGGCTCGGCCTCAAAACCCAGAGCCCGTACGCGGGTGAGAATCTCATCCAGAGTAATGATCCGGGGATCGAAACGGACCTGCATTTCCGCAGCGGGCAGGCTCACTTCGACGCCGTCCACGCCGGACAGCCCGCCGATCACGCGCCCGATACGGGTGGAGCAGGCCGCGCAGTGCATGCCGCCAATGGATATGCGGGAAGAAGAAAGAGACATACTGACTCCTCATGCTGCAAAGAACAGACGGTAAATTTGATGCAAAAAAGTAAGACGCGGGAAATTTTTTGGCAAGCCTTCCGCGGAACGCATAATCCGTGCACATGTTTTCCGTCTCCGACTTGTCCGGCTTTCAATGAAAGTCTTCAGGTTGGGAGAACCTGTTTCCGGATGCCGTGTCTGCCTGGCCGCGGGACATTCGGACACACGTCCGTAGGCAGGGCGGATACGGCTTTCCTGTTGGAAACGTGAAGCAACTGGTTTTAAATCTTTTCCACTGTACAGCTTGTGTGGATCTCGGTATGTCTGAGGCGGGATTTATTTCATGAGACTTACCCTTATGAATTTCTGGTTATGCGTTGCCTGTCTTGCCGCCATAAAAACGGAAGGAGGTTCAAGATGAAAGGTTTTGCGATGCTGGGTATTGGAAAGACCGGCTGGATTGAGAAGCCCGATCCGGCATGCGGGCCGATGGATGCTTTGTGCCGGCCGCTGGCTCTGGCTCCGTGTACTTCGGATGTGCACACTGTCTGGGAGGGCGCCATAGGCGACCGCAAGGACATGATTCTGGGGCACGAGGGCTGCGGAGTGGTCGTCAAGGTCGGAGAGCTCGTCAAGGACTTCAAACCGGGTGACAGAGTCATTGTGCCGGCCATTACTCCTGACTGGAACTCCCTGGAGGCGCAGGCCGGTTTCCAGATGCATTCAAACGGAATGCTGGCCGGATGGAAGTTTTCCAATTTCAAGGATGGGCTCTTCGGAACGCTGTTCCATGTCAACGACGCGGACGGCAATCTCGCTTTACTTCCCGATTCGATTCCGACCGGCGAAGCCTGCATGCTGTCGGACATGGTGCCGACGGGTTTCCATGGCGCGGAACTGGCCGATGTCCAGTTCGGCGATATCGTTCTGGTCATCGGCATCGGCCCGGTGGGCCTGATGAGCGTCGCCGGAGCCAACCTGAAGGGCGCCTCGCGGATTTTTGCCGTGGGAACGAGGGAGGTCTGCCGGGAGGCCGCCGCTTTTTACGGAGCCACGGATTTCATCGGCTACAAGGAAGGCCCCATCGACAAGCAGGTGATGAAAATGACCGACGGCAAGGGCGTGGACAAAATCATCATCGCCGGAGGTACCGTCGATACCTTCAGCGAAGCCGTGAAATGCCTCAAGCCCGGCGGCAAGATCGGCAATGTCAATTATCTGGGCTCAGGCGAACATATCTGCATTCCGCGTGTGGAGTGGGGTGTGGGCATGGGACACAAGAACATCATCGGCGGCCTGATGCCCGGCGGCCGGTTGCGCATGGAAAAGCTGGCCAGCCTTGTGAGCTGCGGAAAGCTCGATCTGTCCAGACTGATCACGCACAGGTTCTCCAGGTTCGAGGATATTGAAGAAGCCCTGATGCTGATGAAGGACAAGCCGAAGGACCTCATCAAGCCGGTTGTGGTTCTGGAAAACTGACGCAAAGGGGACGTTCGTCCGCGATGCGATGACACTATCCCCCGCCATACGGCGGGGGATTTGCCGTTTGTGGACCGCTGCCCGCGCGGCCGTGCCCCGCTCAAAAAGCGGCGTTGCTGCGGTCTCCCGGTCATGCGCAGTAAAAGAACCGCAGCCGGCCGTATCAATGCCTTGCCGGCGGTACCGTCGCGGAAAATTTACAGGAGCTTGAGAGCGGCGGGTTTTTGGCCTATGCTGACCGAAACACTCGCAAGGAGGCAGGCATGTTTTCAGGGCTTATTCTCGGGATGGGGCTTGGTCTTCTGGGGCTTATCATTTTCTCCCTGCATAAGGAGCACGGGCCCGAAAAGCACGATCACTGATCCCGCCGCACTTTTTCCCGTCAAATCCGGGTCTCGTCATCAGCCGCACCATGGTTTCGCGGCTGGCGGCGAAGCCCGGATTTTTCATTCTCCGGCCAGTCATGTTGGGGCGAAGAAACCGCTCCGTCTACGGGTTATATAACTGCCGCTCTCCGGCCGGAGGCGGGCTCCACTGGTAGGTCCAGGTCTCGGAAACCCTCCGGCCTCCGGCTTCCAGATGCAGCCGCAGGTCGATGGGCTTTTCGGTATTGTCCGGCGGCACCACATCGAACATGCAGCGAAAGCCTTTTATGGCGTGCTGGGGGCGGACGGAAGTGATCTCTATGCGTCCGGCCGAGGAGCTGAGCACGGGCGTGACGGTGGTGTCCGCCCCTATCATGGGCATATCCCCGCCCGCGAAATCCACGGCGAAGCGCTTACTGTAGTATTCGCGTTTCTTGCCGATGACGCCGCCGAGGCCGGTGAAGGTGTCCACCACGCAGGCCAGCCTGACCGGTTCGGGAGGCCGGGTGCCCCAGTACAGATTGTAGCTGTAGAGCAGTTCCTGTCCGGCTTCGACGGGCCGGGCCGGGTTCCAGAAGGCCACGATATTGTCGAACGTCTCGTCCACGGTGGGGATCTCCACGAGCTGCACCGAGCCTGCTCCCCAGTCTCCCAGGGGCTCCACCCACACGCTCGGGCGCTTGTCGTAGAACACGCCGTCGTCGTGGTAATGGTCGAAATTCTGGTCCCGCTGGGCCAGTCCGAAACCGCGCGGGTTGCTGTCCATGTAGGCATTGAAGCGTAACTGACGCGGATTGACCAGCGGCCGCCAGAGCCATTCTCCGGCGCCGGTCAGAATGGCCAGACCGTCGGAGTCGTGAATTTCCGGCCGCCAGTCGTAAGCCATGCGGCGGTCGTTCTCCCCGCTTAAAAACATGCTGGTCAGCGGGGCGATGCCCAGACGTTCGATGGATTTGCGAGGGTAGATGGCCGCGTCCACGCGCATGGTCAGATGCTGGCCGGGCCGGATGTCGAAGCGGTACGCTCCGGTGGCGCTGGGCGAATCCAGAAGCGCGTACACGGTGGCCGTGTCGCGGCCGGGGCCGGGTTTTTCCAGCCAGAAATGGGTGAACAGCGGAAATTCTTCCGGCCTGGACAGGGCGGTGTCGATGGCCAGTCCCCGGGCGGACATGCCGTACTGCATTTCACCACCCACGGCCCGGAAGTAGCTGGCGCCCAGGAAGGCCACCAGATCGCGTTCCCAGTCGGTGTGGTAGAGAAAGCGGAATCCGGCAAATCCCAGATCTTTGGGCAGATGCGCGCCTTTGAGGCCGGACTTGCCGTACTGGAACAGGTCTCGCGAGTAGGGAATCTGCGTTGCCCGGCCGTTTTCCAGCTCGTAAATGGTCACAGGCGTTCTGAAATAAAGGCCCAGATGGAAAAGCTCCGCCCGGAAGAGGGAATCGTCTTTCCTCCACAGGGCATGTCCCCGGTCGAACCTGATCTGCTGATACGCGTCCCAGCTCAGGTTTTGCAGCGCTTTGGGCAGCTCGCCCTCGTGGCTGACATAGGATGCGGCGGCCAGGGTCCTGGCCCTGCCTTTGAGCCAGGCGTAATCGAAAGGTTCGGAATTTTCGGCCGCTGCGGCCGGGGGGAGCAGGCCCGGCAGCAGGATGCAGAGCCAGAATATGAAAGCATGTTTTTTCATCATGGGTGAAACCTCCGGTAAACAAGATGCCCGATATGCCGGGCGGCCGGGATGCCTTCTGGGGATATGGTTATGGAAAATGCGCCTGCCACGGCGGCATTGGGCGTGGTCCGAAGAGCACCGGGCCCGGATTGCGGCCGTTTCCGCGTTATGATTCCTGTTTGGTGATGGCCTCGGACTTGATGCGGTCCAGCAGGTCGGCCAGGGCGGGCTTGACGTTCTCGCGGATGTCTCCGGCCACCATCAGAAAGAGGAGATCGTCGCCGGGGACGAATTCTCCGCTCCGGGCCTCCACCACCACCCGGAAGATCCCCTGACGGGCCTCGATTTCCCGGCGGATGCCCTCGGTCTTGTCCTGATCCACCTGCACCCTGACCCGGCTCACTGTGGAGCCATCCTTGCGGGACCAGGCCCGGACCACCCCGTTATGCGTGAGAATCATGCCCACATTTTCCCGGAAGCCGGGCTCCCGCTTCAAATCGGCGATGCGGCTGCTGATATCCATGACATTCTCCCCAAAGGATTTCATTCGCGCTGCCCGGCGCGGGGCTCCCTTTCCGGCTGGTTCGTCCGTTTGCCCGGTTCTTTCAGATGTGCGCGGGCGAAGTCCAGTCCGGGATCGAGCCGCAGAGCTTCTTCCAGAAGTTCGCGGGCCTTGTCCGTGTGTCCCAGAAATTTGTGGCACAGACCGAGGTTGGCCAGGTCCATGGCGGAGCCGCTGTCCAGCGCCAGAGCCAGTTCGAAGTCGGCGGCGGCTTCGGCGTACCGGCTCTGCTTGAAGTGCGCCACGCCGCGCAGGTTGAAGTATTCCTTCACTTCGGGGCAGTGGGCGATGGCCCGGTCCAGATGCGGCACGGCCTCGGCCCAGCGTTCTTCCCGGGTCAGGGCGTAGCCCTGGTAAAAGGCGGCCAGTCCCCGGTCGTCGGCGTCGGGCTGAACATCCTCCGCCCGCGCGAACCAGCCGGCCGCCTCGGAGAGATCTTCCCGGCGCAGGGCCGCCAGCCCCCGGAAAAAGGGCAGGTAATGGGCCTCGGGACGGATGGACTCCAGCACGTCGAGCCCCGCGTCGGGGTGTTCCGTCTCTTCGGCCAGAATGCGGCCAACGAAAAGTCCCAGAGATGCCTGAGGCGTGCGCTCCCGGAACAGAAATCCCGGCACGAAGCTGTAATGGGCGGGGATGCCGAGGCGTTTTTCGGTGATGTCCACGGAAAAAAGCGCGAAGTCCCGCTGCCTCAGTCCGGCGCAGAGGGCCCGCAGTTCCGAGGCGATATCGCCGTCGGCCACGGACGGCAGGTCGTGGATGGACACTATCGGACCGGAGGTCAGCCAGGCGAACTGTTCCGGTCGGGTGAATTTGGGCAGGCCCGAAGCCTCGTAATTGCTGCCGGTTTCGAAGTCGCCGCCCAGCTGCGCGATTTCCGTCAGGGCGCGGATGGCTGCCTTCTGCGGGGAAGAGGCCGTGCCCGCGGTGAAGACAATTTCGCTCGCGGCCGGAAATGTGGCCGGGTCCATGACCAGAGCGCCCACCGTGGGCACGGGAAAATCCAGGCTGAAGTCCTTGAGCCAGACGCAGAGTCCTTCGCGGGTGAATTTTTCGTACAGCCCGGCCAGGACCGGATCGGTGAAAGACGCGGGATCGATGGTCGGGGTTTCCCGGCGGGAGCGGTCCAGAACGGCGCAGACGTGACGCTCCACCAGTTCGCAGGCGCCTTGCAGAATGGATTCCTCGGGCGTGTTTCCGGCGGAAGAGCCGTTGAATTCGTTGAGCTTTTTGAACCAGCTGAGCGGGACCATGTATTCCCGGCCGGAATTCAGGTCCGTGGCCGGGGCGAACCGCCAGAGCACCAGGTCGAGGATGCGGACGGCTTCCGCTTCGGTCACGGAATCCCCCACGGACCGGATCAGCCATTTCACGGGCAGAAGCCGGTCGCCGAAAGCGGCCTGAGCCTTACTCCAGGTCATGTCTCTGAAATTATCGTCCGCATCCCAGAAGCGGAAATAGCTGTATCTCTCGGCCAGTTCCATGAGAGCCGAGGCCTCGGCCTGGGCGGGCGAAGCGCCTTTGCCCATCTGTTTGCGGGTGGGCATGACGGCTCTGGCGTCTTCGCCGCAGATGGACATGAATACCGGGATGCCCAGCCGCCCGGTGTCGATGCGGCTGGTTTGGGAGAGAATGCGCAGACCGGAATTTTCAAAAGCCGTTCTGGCATGGGCGACGGTTTCTTCTGGGGGACGGGTCTTGTCCAGGTCTGTGACGGAGCCTTTGGGACAGGAGCGGATGGTGATCATGCTGGTCCGGATGGAAGGGCGCGGGCCGCGCTGAGGTTGGAAAACGGATGGCCGCCTTTTGGCGGGCCTTGGAGGGGAAGTCAATGGCCGGAGCCCGTGCCTGCAGGCATCCGGGTGTGTGGGGGGCAACGGCAGGGTAACATACGATTGTAATCGCCGAGTCTGGTTGACATGGGAATGGCGGGAAAATATCAATCTATCCAGATATTGTGATAAGACACGGAAGGCGGTGCAAATCCGCCGCGGACGCGCCACTGTAACCGGCGGCAAAACCAGCCGGAGCCACTGCCTGCGGATTGCGGGCGGGAAGGCCCGGCGTCATGGGCCGGAAGCCAGGAGACGACTTGTCACAATGGCCGCGATGGGCGCGGCAAGGCAGTATGTCTCGCGTAAAGGCAATGCCCGTATTTTGGATGAGCGTTCATCCAGACGCGCGTGAAATGCACTGCCCTTTCAACCTCAGAATGAAAGGAGCGTTTCCATGCAAACCCACATCCTTGGTTTTCCCTCCATCGGCCGACGGCGGGAACTGAAACAGGCTCTCGAATCCTTCTGGAAGGGAGAGCTTGCCGCCGAATCCCTCCTTGAGACCGGTGCGGAACTGAAAAAACGCCACTGGCAGATCCAGCGCGACGCCGGTCTGGACTATGTGACCACGGGCGATTTTTCTCTGTACGACCGTATGCTGGACGTGACCTGCATGCTGGGAGCCGTGCCGCCGCGGTTTGAGGAGTGCCGCGGCGATGCGCCGCTGGACGGGTATTTCAGTCTTGCCCGCGGCGATGTCCGGCGCAATATTCCCGCTCTGGAAATGACCAAGTGGTTCGACACGAACTATCACTATCTCGTGCCCGAGATCGACGGCGGAACATGGATATCCGCGGATCATCCGGTCGTGGCCGATACTTCTCTTGCCGGAGAATGCGGTTTCCGGCCCAAACCGGCCCTGATCGGGCCGTTTACCTGGCTGGCTCTGGGCAAGGCCGGACGAGGCGTCCGCAAATGGGACCGCCTGGAGGAAATTGCCGCCGCATATGCAAAGATCCTGTCCCGCCTCGCTCCTCTTTGCGATTACATCCAGCTTGAGGAGCCGGTCTTCTGCACGGAACTTCTGCCGGACGAAGCCACGGCACGGTTTCAGGCGATCTACGCGGATATGAACGCGGCTTGCGGGGGCAGGATCATGCTGACCACATATTTTGGACCGGCCCGGCATCTGGAGCTGGCGGCGGGCTCGGGATGCGCCGTGCTGCATGTGGATCTGGTTCAGGGAGGGACGCAACTCGAGGCGGTGCTGGGCGCGCTGCCCCCGAGGATGGCTTTGTCTCTCGGCCTTGTGGCGGGCCGGAACGTCTGGAAGACGGAATACGCGAGAGCGCTGCCCGTTGTGGAACGGGCGGTTTCCGCGCTTGGCCCGGACCGGGTGCTGCTGGGCTCCAGCTGCTCGCTTTTGCATTGCCCCGTGGATGTGGCAGAGGAAACTGCTCTGCCCGGACATATCCGGAACCGTATGGCCTTTGCTGTGCAGAAATGCTCGGAGTTATCCGATCTGTGCGGCATTTTTGAACGCAAGGAGCAGGCGCTGCTGGATGAGAATACCGCCATTCTGCAGGCCGCGCTGGCGCATCCGGACAGCCGCGTGGAAGCCGTGCGGAAACGGGCCGCTTCCGTCACGCCGGACATGCTTTCCCGCCGCCGGCCCTGCTCTGTCCGCCGCGACGCCCAGAAATGGCTCAATCTGCCCCGGCTGCCCACCACGACCATCGGTTCGTTCCCGCAGACATCCGCCATCCGTTCCATCCGCCTGGCCCGCAGGGAAGGCGGTATCCCGGAAGGGGAGTACATTGCCGCCATCCGGAAAGAGATAGCGGATTGTATCGCGAAGCAGGAAGAACTCGGGCTGGATGTTCTGGTGCATGGCGAGGCCGAGCGCAACGACATGGTGGAGTATTTCGGCCAGCAGCTCGGCGGTTTCTGCTTCACGCAAAACGGATGGGTGCAGAGCTACGGCAGCCGGTGCGTGAAGCCACCAGTCATCTATGGAGATGTGTACCGCAGGCATCCCATGACTCTGGACTGGATACTGTACGCGCAGTCCCTGACCGAAAAGCCGGTCAAGGGCATGCTGACCGGCCCGGTAACCATCCTGTGCTGGAGCTTCGTGCGCGACGATCTGGAGCGAAGCGAGGTCTGCAGACAGATCGCGCTGGCTGTCCGGGACGAGGTGCTGGATCTGGAGAAGGCGGGCGTCCGCATCATTCAGATCGACGAGGCGGCCCTGCGCGAGGGCATGCCGCTCACGGCCGCCGAGGCGGAGAATTATCTGCGATGGGCCGTGGACGCCTTCCGTCTGAGCGCTTCCGGCGTGGAAGATTCCACCCAGATTCACACGCATATGTGCTACAGCGAATTCAACGCCATTCTGCCCTGGATCGCCCGAATGGACGCCGACGTCATCAGCATCGAGTCCAGCCGCAGCGGCATGGAGCTTCTGGATGCCTTCGCCGGGTTCGACTATCCGGGAGAAGTCGGGCCGGGGGTATACGACATCCACAGCCCGCGCATTCCCTCCGTGGAGGAGATGGTGGAACTGCTGCGCCGGGCCTTGCGGCATATCCCTGGGGATCGGTTATGGATCAATCCCGACTGCGGCCTGAAGACCCGGCGATGGGAGGAGGCTTATCCGGCTCTGGAGAACATGGTTGCGGCGGCTTTGCGCGTGCGTGGGGAACTGTAGAAAGAAACGCGGAATGCGGAGCATGGCCCCGCATTCCGCTACAGCAGCCTCTTTTGTCCGGTGATTTGTGAAATGTCCGGCTTTATCCCCAGATGTCCAGTTCCTGGCGGATCAGCTTTTCGGCGGTATCCCGGCTGCTCGGAGCGTAGTTGCCGGATGCGATTCTGGCCTTGATGTCGGCCACCAGATCGGCGCGTACGCCGTCGCTCTCCTGAGCCGCCTTCAGGACGCCCGCCTTGATCCGGCCTTCCTCGGAAATGGAAATCCGGTCTCCGCCGGGTTCGGCCGCAGTTTTCCGGGCTTCCTGGCGTTGCTGCTGCTCAAGTTGTTCGAGCTTGTGCATCTCGTAGCCGCCAGAAGATTTGATGGAATTGATGGTCATGTTTTTCTCCCGGTTTGTTCCGGATCAGAGCATGGTGTCGTTTACCCGTTGCAGGGTCACTTCCCACAGCCGTTGCATGAACTCGTTTTTTTCGCCGTTGGTCAGCTCCGCCACGCCGGAGCCGCTTTTTTTCAGGACATTAAGCCCATCCCCCTCCGAGGGATAGCGAAAGACCACTTACTGTCCGAATTCTTCCCGCAACAGCCGCCCGATGTCGCGCACAACGGGG
>JAUMXF010000060.1 GCA_030529235.1 Pseudomonadota bacterium | reverse complement strand
TGGCTGCGGCAAGTTTTGCCATTTATTTTCTGCACGGCTGGTTTATTTACATCATATCGGTTTTTCAATCTTCCTACAGGGCATACTATGGTCTGCATCTTGTGCCTTTTCTATCCTGCCTGGTCATCTTCCTGTCTTATTCCGCGGCATCGATCGTCAAAAAAATCTGCCCCGAAAAAAGCCGGATGTTGATCGGCTGGTAGGAACAGGCGTATGGCTAACAATCTGACATCCAAAAACTTCATGAATTGTCATGAAAAAACGAGGCTCTGATTTGCCGGAGCCGTTTCAGGAGGAAATATGAAAAAAGCCATTCTCGTGTTGCTGGTAATCGGATTGGGACTGTGCGGATGCGCGGCCAGACAGGAGAAACAGCGCCAAATGTCCGCTTCGGATTTGACCGGAACCTATGTCGGTACTCTGCCCTGCGCCGACTGCGAAGGCATTCGCACATCTTTAACCATCAGGCCGGATCAGACCTATACTCTGGTCAGCGATTATCTGGGCCGGGAAGGATATCGATTCGAAGAAAAAGGGCAGGTTGCGTGGGTCAAGGAGGCTGAAGTAATAGAGTTGCGGAGTGGCGATCAGCGCTCGCTGTACCGGATCGGCCAAAATACTCTGACCATGCTGAACAGCGACGGAGAAGCCGCTACCGGACCGCTGGCCGAGATGTATGTACTGCGCAAAGAGCCCGGACTGTCGTCTTCCTCCGGAATCCTGAACACGAAATGGAAACTGACGGAACTCATGGGCGAGCCGGTTTCTTCCAACCCCGAAGGGAAACATCCGTATATTCATCTGAATCCGGCGGACAAAAGCTTCTCCGGATTCGGCGGATGCAACATGATGAACGGCTTGTATGAAATGAAGGCGGAAAATCATATACGCTTCATGGACATAGCCAGCACACTCAAGACCTGCCCGGACATGAACCACAAGGAACTGAAATTTTTTGAGATACTCTCAATGACCGAAAAATACGCCCATGACGGCCAGAGTCTGACTTTGCACAAGAAGAACCAGGCAGCCGCCCTGGCGAAATTCACGGCTGTTTCCGGGCAATAAACTCCGGGATGTTTTCCCATCTGAACCAAAGGCGCGCCTCTCCGGCGCGCCTTTTTGCTTGCTCTGGCGTACTCTTGCCTCTATGCCTCCGCCATGTCCGCTGTTCGTCTGAACAAGTTTCTGGCCGATGCCGGAATAGCCTCCCGGCGCAGAGCCGATGAGCTTATTTTTTCGGGGCGGGTGTGCGTCAACGGCGAGACCATCCGCGAACCGGGCAGGCGCGTGACGCGGGGACAGGACCGGGTATCCTGCGACGGCAAGGAAGTGGCGGAAAAAAATCCGCCGATCTATGTCATGCTGAACAAGCCCGTGCATGTCGTATGCACAGTTTCTGACCCGCAGGGACGGCGGACGGTTCTGGATCTTCTGCCCGAAGAGCTGATTGCGCGACGGATTTTTCCGGTAGGCCGTCTGGATTACATGTCCGAAGGATTGCTGCTTTTGACCAATGATGGCGCGGCCGCTCTGCGGCTGACCCATCCGTCCTTCGAACATCGGAAGGTCTATGAGGTGCTTGTACGCGGTGCGGTTCCGGAGGAGAGCCTGCGTGTCATGCGCAGCGGCATGCGGCTGCGGGAAGGCGAGCGTCTGGCTCCGGTGCATGCCGAGGTAATCGGCCGCCCCGGCAACGGCACCCTGCTGCGCATGGTCCTGCGGCAGGGAGTGAACAGACAGGTCCGGCGCATGTGCCGGGACTTGAATTTGACTATTTTGCGTCTGCGCCGGGTGGAATTCGGACCCCTCACCCTCGGCCGCCTGGAGCCCGGCAAATGGCGAATGCTGACGCCCGCCGAGACATCCGCCATCGGAGTGAAACCATGTCCATCATAAGCCGCCATTCCATTTTCGGATTTTTGTGTGGAGCTCTGGCCGTTCTGGCGGTGGAAGTCCTTGCGTTCCTCCTGCTCACGGGAGGGTTGAACTTCGGGGACGCGGATGTCTCGGCCGCCGTGCCGCAAGCCCCCGCTCTTCCCTCCGCCACGGAGCTGCATCAGATGGGCGGCACCTTCACGGACCTGTACGGTGGAGAAAAATCCTTCGCCGGGCTGAAAGGCAAGGTGGTGCTGGTCAATGTCTGGGCCACCTGGTGCCCGCCCTGTCGGGCGGAAATGCCTTCTCTGGAAAGGCTGTGGAAAATATTCAAGGATGACGAAAATATAGAAGTCTACTGCATCAGCGAGGAAAAGGCGGCCACTGTGAGCGCCCACCCGTTGGCCCGCAATCTGGACCTGCCCCTGTATGTGTTTGCGTCCGGCAAACCCGGAGCGCTGCGCAGCAGCGGCATTCCCGCCACCTATATTTTCGACCGGAACGGCCGCATGGTCTTCTCCCATGTCGGCATGGCCCGGTGGGACTCGCCGGAGGTAGTGAGCTATCTGCGTGCGCTCGCATCCCGCGAGTAGGCCAGCACCTGCCGGAAGGATTGGCGGTTGGACTCCCAGTGCAGCCGCTTGCTCACTTCCGCAGAGTCAAACCAGCAATAGGCGATATGCTCCGCGGAAATGACTATCTTTTCCGAGTGAACCCGCGCCAGGTACACGGGCTTTCGGAGTTCCATGCGCGCCTCGGGAATGCAGAAGGAAAACTCCGGGATGACCAGTTCCAGCTGGTCTGCGGCAAGCCGCACTCCTGTTTCCTCCTCCACTTCGCGCAGGCAGGCCGCCTCGGGAAGTTCCCCTGCAGTACGGCCTCCGGTCACGGGCTGCCAGTACTCATCGTGCCGGCAGGTGGCGGGACAGCGCAGCAGCAGGAAACGGTCGGCCAGCGGGTTATACAGCCAGCACTCGATACTTTGCTTGATCATGGAGGCGTTTTTTGCATCACAGCTCTTCCCCGTCAAGGAAAACGCCGCCGGGCACACCGCCCGTGGAAGCTTTTGGCGAGACGCATTGCGTGATCGACCAGAGCAATCTTTTTGTCAGCGCCACCCTCGAGGACGAACTGCTTCTGCTCGACGCCCCGGAAGGCGCCCTCGCCCGGCTTCAGGACATCTGCGTCCGTTTCGGTTTTCAGCCTGAGCCGAAGCGTCCGTTTTCCTCCTACTCCGGCGGCGAACAGGCCATTCTCTGCTGTACCCTGCTCATGCTCCTTGTGCCGGACGGCGTCCCGGTCCTTCTGGTCCATGTGCTGGAAACCCTGTCCGAGCGAAACCGGGCTCTTCTGCGGCGGACCTTCGGTGAATTTCTGCCGGCAAGTCCTCTGCTTGTTCCGGGGGCGGAGGGGCCGCATGCTTGAAATTCCCGCCGGAACGCACACCGCGCCGCACTCCGGCTTGCGCTACACATTACAGGAGCCCCTGATTCTGTCCCGGCATTCCTGTCTTTTTCTGCGCGGCGACAACGGTGCGGGAAAAACCAGTTTTCTGGAGCATGTGCTCATCACCCGCATCCGCGCTTCCCATACCCTTTTATACCTGGCTCAGGATCTGGAATTGCAGGAAAACACCATGCGCGCCACTCTGGCTCTGCTGGACATTTCGGCTCCCCCGACCCTGCCGGAACTGGCTGTGGATTGGATTCTGGCCAGCGGCTGCCGGGATACGCTCATTCTGGACGAGTTCGACAAGCATCTCGACGAGTCACTGTTCAGAAAACTCTGTCTTCAGGATTTCGGCTGGGTGATCTGTGTGTCACATCTGAAGCTGCGCGCGCCCTATAAAAGCCTGTCCCGTGGATATGCCCTGAATTTCAGGAGGCAGGGTACGGAAGTCAGTCTCAGCCCCGAAGAATTATGGTGAAAATTCCGGCCATCCTGGTGCTGCTCGGGGCATATTTCGGCCTGTTCGTCTTCGGACTCTGGTACGCCCATGTCCCTGCGCAGGCTGGGCTCCTGTTCCTCTTTCTCCTGCTCGATACATTACGGCACGGCTTGCAGGCCATCCCGCGCACGCTGCGAATCGTGGGACCTTTCGTCCTTTGTCTTCTTTTTTTCGGCGGGATATTCCAGTGGCTGGAGCTGATGGGCCGCACGGACTGGCTTCATGATTCGCTGGTGAAGTGCCTCGTCTTTCCCAACTCCTTTCTGGCGGTCAAACTGGCTCTGGACAGCATCACCTTTCGCGATCTTCTCGCTCTGCCCCTGCCCTCCCGCGCTCGGCGGACGGTCATCGTGGCCAAGGCGGTGCTGGAAAAATCGGCCCCAGTGCTGGAGCGCTACCGTTTTTTCATGAGTCTTTCCCCGCATTTCCGGCACAGACGCATGGAAAGATTTCTGCGCATCTGCGCGGTCATGGTGGCCGCGTACATCAGCATCTACCGGCAGACTGAACAGACCAGTATTCTCTATAACCACAGGCGCAGGCACCTGCGCGCCACAAGGAAACAAAAATGAGAAACATACGTATCGCGGCCCTGTCCATCATCGCTCTGACCTGTCTTGCCACCCTGCTCATCCGCATCCCGCTGCCCAGCCGGGGATATTTCAATGTGGGGGATGTCGCGGTGGTTTTCGGCGGCCTGGTGCTTGGCTTTATGCGTTCCGGACAGGGAATATGGTGGGCCTTGGCGGCATGCGGAGCGGGCTCCGCCCTGGCCGACATTCTGGGCGGATTCGCCGTTTTCGCGCCCCTGACTTTCGCGGCCAAGGGCATGGAAGGAGCTTTTGCCGCGGCCGCGGCCAGCCGGACCAAGGCGGGACGCCTCCTGCTGCTTGGTCTGGGCGGGCTGGCCATGGTCGGAGTCTACTTCATCGGCGAAACCCTCATGCCCAACATCGGCCTCCAAGGGGCCGTGGCCGAAATTCCCTCCAACCTGATCCAGGCTGCGGGAGGAGCTATAGGCGGCCTGCTTGCGGCGGGAGCGTTGAAGAAGACCGGGCTGCTCTGATTCTGACGGGCTCGCGGTCTGCACAGGTTTATCCCGGCCGCCGGAACGGGACGCTGTTTTATCGGCGGGTGTATGGCGGTCCGGAGGGAAGGCCCCGGGCCGCGTCTTCAGGAGAGTTCCGATTCTTCGGTGAATTCGCCGCTTTTGCCTCCGCTTTTATACACCAGCCGACAGTCGGTGATGCGGATGTCCCGCTGCACAGCCTTGCACATGTCGTAAACGGTCATGGCCGCCACCTGCGCCGCCATGAGAGCCTCCATTTCCACGCCCGTGGGGCCGGTTGTCCGGGCTTCGGCCTCGATCTCTATGCTCAGATCGGCGGGCACAGGCGTGAGACGCACATCCACCTTGGACAGAAACAGGGGATGGCACATGGGAATGAGCTCCCAGGTCCGTTTGGCGGCCATGATTCCGGCTATCTTGGCCGTGGTCAGCACATCGCCCTTGGGCAGGGCGCTGTTCCGAAGCAAGGCGAATGTTTCGGCGTTGAGGAGCACACGAGTCCGGACCACAGCCCGGCGCCTGGTGTCCGCCTTATCGCTCACGTCCACCATGGTCACCTGTCCCGAAGCGTCCACATGCGTCAATTTTTTCTCCGCCATTTTTCCTCCTATATCTCCGGCACTGAACTCTCTGGTGCTTTTTCCACTGGATGCGCTGTTTAGCTGAACCCTGCCCGCGGCGCAAAGAAAAAGCCGGAACCTTCGTCCCGGCCTGTTTCTGTCCGCATCCATACAAGCCCTCAGCAGGACTCAGTCGCCCATGGCTTTCTTGAAGAAGTCCTTGACCTTGTTCATGGGCCGGTCTTCCTCGAGCTTCTCGAACTCGCGCAACAAAGCTTCCTGCTTCTTGGTCACACTGGACGGAATGTTTATCTGTATCTCCACCAGCAGATCGCCGTAAGCGGAACTGCCCAGATGGCGCAACCCCATGCCCTTGATGCGCAGAATCTTGCCGGAAGGTGTGCCTTTGGGAATTTCCAGCGTCACGGGTTCATCCAGCGTGGCCACTTCAATCTTGTCGCCCAGAATGGCCTGCACGATGGAGATATCCACGGTGATGAGCAAATCCTGACCCTGGCGGGCGAAAACCTTGTCGTCATCCACATGTATGACCACATAGAGGTCACCGTGGGGTCCGCCGAATTCTCCCGGTTCACCCTCGCCGCGCAGGCGCAGTCGGCTGCCGCTGTCCACTCCGGCCGGGATGCGCACCTTGAGGCTCTTGTCGGTCTGAGTCACGCCCAGGCCCCGGCATTTGGCGCACGGATGCGTGATGATGGAGCCTTCGCCGCGGCAGACCGGGCAGGGCACAGCAATACGAAAAAAGCCCTGGCTTTGGGTCACCTGGCCCTGTCCCCGGCAATGCTGGCAGGTTTCGGCCTCATGCCCGGGAGCCGAACCAGAACCCGCACACTCGGAGCAGGTTTCCTTCTTCGGAATGTTCAGTTCCACTTCGGTGCCCTTGGCCGCATCCCGGAAGGAAATATGGAGATTATAGCGCAGATCCGCACCCTGCCGGGAACGGCGGCGACTGGAAGTGCCGAATCCGAAGAAATCGCCGAAAATATCGCCGAAGGCGCTGAACACATCCTCGGCCGAGCGGAAATGATCGCCAAAACCCTGGCCGTTGACGCCTGCATGGCCGAAACGGTCATACTGGGCGCGCTTACCCGCGTCGCTCAGAATTTCATAGGCTTCGGCCGCTTCCTTGAACTTGTTCTCGGCTTCTGCGTCGTCGGGGTTGCGGTCCGGGTGGTAATGAAAGGCGAGCTTGCGGTAGGCAGTCTTGATTTCATCTCCCGACGCGGTCCGGCTCACGCCGAGAACTTCGTAATAATCACGCTGAATGGCCATTATTCGTCCTGAGCGTCATCCGTCACAAAGCTGAAGTTCTCGATATTCTCCGCATCCGGCATCACCTTGCCTTCGGCGATTTCCCGGAGCGCCGTCACCACTTCCTTGTTTCTGCTGGCGACGAGCGGATCGTACCCCTCATGATACTGTTTGACCCGTTTGATGGCCATCTGCACGATCAAAAATCTGTTGTTGACCTTCTCTAGGCAATCTTCAACGGTTATTCTGGCCATTGAACCTCCGGCTCCATACGTCGAGTTGAAAAACGGTATTCCGCATGAAAAATCCAGACTGAAAAATGACAGTGGAAGCTATTCATGCAACTCTGTCCTGTCAATGAATAATCCCCGCCCGTGTCCGGGAAATCCTTTACACGGAGCGCTTACGCCAGTATGAAAATCCCCCTTCTGAATCCGGTGCCTTTTGTCCTCATATAAATGAATTCTTTGGCTTCGGACCAGGGAGACGGCGAAATGCCCGTTCATTCGGTATAGGGTGCTTGAAAATCGAAGAGGGCGCCATTACGATAATACCCCTTTCACAACTGTCAAACAGACCGCCAGGAGATTGGCATGGCTCAATGGGGCAAACTCAAATATGCGCAGCAATTCTGTCTGTCCCAGACTGGAAAAGCCATGCAGCAGACCGGCATGGCCTGGCCCGGCGCACGCATCGGTCTGGCTGTTTCCGGCGGCATCGACAGCTGGGTCATGCTTCAGGTCATGCTCCTGCGGCAACGAATTCTGCCCTTTCCCATCGAACTTTTCGTCATCCATCTGAACCCGGGCTTTGCCCCCTCCAATCACGCGCCGCTGGCCGAATGGATGCGCACACATGGCGTGGCCGGACATCTGGAAGTCACGGATTTCGGGCCGCGCGCCCATTCATCCGAAAACCGCAAGAAATCGCCGTGCTTCTTCTGCGCCTGGCACCGCCGGAAACGCCTGTTCGGCATCTGCAAAGAATACAGGCTGAGCCATCTGGCTCTGGGGCACAATACCGACGATCTGGTTTCCACCTTCTTCATGAACATGCTGAAGACGGGGAAGATCTACGGACTCGCACCCAGGGAAAACTACTTCGACGGGCGCCTGACGCTGATCCGCCCGCTCCTGCTGCTGGACAAGGCCACCATCACCCAGGCCTGTCGCCAGTGGGGGCTGCCGGTCTGGGAAAATACCTGTCCTTCCAAGGACAAGACCGCCCGCTCGGAGACCCTCCAGGCGGCGTTGGATCTCTGCGGCGTGGACAAACGCATCCGCACCAACATGTTCAATGCCCTGCGGCGCTGGCAGATGGAGTCATGGCCGGGAATGCTATAGCCTTGGCAGCCGGAATGTCTTCCCGCGCCAAGCGGACCCGGGCCGGACTCAGGAGCGCGACACCTCTTGGATGCGAATCTGCTCCTTCATCTCGAAGCGCTGCCCCGACGCAGCATAGTCCCAGCGCTGGGTCTGCCATGCCGTACCATCTGACGTCCGGCGGATCAGATTGACGGAGTTGGGGTAATTTTCCCGCACCCGCCTGGAAACGGCCGTCCCGGCCTGAACGATCCACAGCCGCCGCCCCTGTCCGTTCCCTGACACCGGCACGATGTAGGGATGATGAATGTGTCCGCCAAGCACTGCATTGGCGCCCGCATCCCGCCACACCTGAAGAGCCGCATCCATGTTCCCGCGCAGCAGATTTTTCCGGTCCGACTCATGGAGTACATAGGCAGGCTGATGTACCGCGACCAGTTTCAGTGTCTTGGGCTTTGCAGCGCGCAGGCGCCGGGTGACTTCAACGATCTGATCACAGGAAAGCTCGCCGTGAATGTGCCTGTGCGGCCGGGTGGTGTTCACGCCGATGACCGTCACGCCGGGGCAAGCCAGGGAAGTCAGACCGTATCTGTCAAAAGGCGTCGGGAAAAATTCCTGGTACAGACTGTAGGGGCGCATCAGACGTTGCCACGGGCACCACAAGGAGATGTCGTGATTTCCCGGGAGCGCGAGGATGCGGGGTATGGCCAGCGTATGGATGTACTCCCGGGCGGCCATGAATTGCCGCCGCGTGGCCCGCTGGGTGATGTCTCCGGACAGCACGAGGGCGTTCACGCCCTCCTCTTTTACCAGATGCTCCAAGGCTTGGCTCACCGGGCGCATTTCCGTACCGAAGTGAGTGTCCGAAAGATGGAGTAAGGTGGTCATGGCCGCCTATGCAGGCTTTATCAGATGGAGTCCCCCGGACCGCACTTCAAACCTCAGCGGGAGTTCCATCATGCAGATTTCGCCGTCCGTGGCCACCTTTATGTGCCGGCGAGTCCGGGAGGCATTACGGGATACGGTCATGGCGCTGAAGGGAAAACAGAGAATGTTTTCTCCTATTCCCGCCGTGTCGCCTCTCAGACCTTGAAGAGCCATCCATATCAGATGAAAGGGATTCTTCGGATGAACGGTCACGCCGTACAGCGCCGGATCATGATCCCCGGCGGCGGAAGCGTCCGGATCAAGCAGGCCGAACTGTTTCAGCTGCAGCATGTTGTTGCCCACAAAAAGCATGGGGGTACGCACGCACTTTCTCACTTCCGAGTTGATCAGAGTCAGGCGTACAAGCTTCTGCTTCAGGAGCAGCGTATAGAGCGCCGCCAGCAGGGCCACCACACGGTTGCGGCCCAGATTGGCTTTGAATGCTTCCCGGTCTTCCAGAAGAAACGGATACAGTCCGATGCTGGCGTTGACCAGAAAGACGCGCCCATTGACCAGTCCGACCTGCACGGGGTGAACCTCGCCGGTCAGCAACTGCTCCAGGGCGATGGGCAGTTCCTGTGAAATACCGTGCTCCCGGCCAAAATAATTGAATGTGCCCTGGGGAAGAATGCCGAAAGGCATTTCGCGGCCGAACATGGCCTGGGCCACGGCATTGAGGGTGCCGTCCCCCCCGGCGGCCACCACCACGGCACCCGCGCTTTCCGCCTGGGTCACGGCGGCGAGAATTTCTCTGGACAGCTCCGGACCGGGATGCAGGCCAACCACGCGGTATTCCCGCCCCGCGTCCTGCAGTGCGCGTTCAATAGTCTCGCGGCGAATGGCATCGCTCTCATGGCTGCCCGCACATTCGTTCAACAAAACATGGATGGGCGATCGGGAGATATCCATGGTTCGCTCCGGTATAGCCGGTTGTTCCCAGGATGCGGCCCCTTTCGTCTGCGGACAGCGCCCGGCAGCGTATCCGCAATATGAATGGAGCCGGCGCAGGCCGGCTCCATGATACCAATGTAGGAAGTCAGACTCTGGCCGCTGTTTTCAGATCCTCGATAGCATCCGTCACTTCCCAGGGGAAGAGCACGTCCTCCCGTCCGAAGTGTCCGTAGCAGGCGCTCTTCCGGTAGATGGGCTGAAGCAGATCAAGCCGCTTGGTAATGTGGTAGGGCCGCAGATCGAAGACCTCTTTTACCGCCTTGGTCAGCACCTCGTCCGGCACCGCTCCCGTGCCTCCGGTGGTCACCAGCACCGAAACGGGATCGGCCACGCCGATGGCATAGGCAATCTGCACTTCGCAGGTTCCGGCCAGTCCGGCCGCCACCACGTTCTTGGCCACGTAGCGGGCCATGTAGGCGCCGCTGCGGTCCACCTTGGACGGGTCCTTGCCCGAGAACGCGCCGCCGCCGTGATTGCCCATGCCGCCGTAGGTGTCGTTGATGATCTTGCGTCCGGTCAGGCCGCAGTCGGCCAAGGGGCCGCCCGCCACGAACCGGCCGGTGGTGTTGATGTAGATGCGGGTTTTCTCGTCGAGCATGTTCTGGGGCAGGGTCTTGAAGATGACCTCCCGCTTGATGCCTTCGGCGATTTCCTCGTTGGTCGCCTCGGGCGTATGCTGGGAAGACACCACCACGTTGTCGATCCGCACGGGTTTTCCTTTGCGGTACTCCACGGAAACCTGCGTTTTGCCGTCGGGACGCAGAAAACCCAGAACGCCGCTCTTGCGCACCTCGGCCAGCTTGCGGCTCAGCCCGTGGGCGTAATAGATCGGCGCGGGCATGAGCGACGGCGTTTCCACGGTGGCGTACCCGAACATCATGCCCTGGTCGCCCGCACCCTGCTCCTCGGGCTTGTCCCGGTCCACGCCCATGGCGATGTCAGGAGACTGCTTGTCGATGGAGGACAGAACCGCGCAGGTGTCGGCGTCAAAACCCATGTCCGAGCTGACATAGCCGATTTCACGCACTGTGGAGCGGACGATTTCGGGCAGATCGGCGTAGGCTTCGGTGGTGATTTCGCCGGCGATGACGGCCATGCCGGTGGTGACCAGAGTCTCGCAGGCCACCCGGGAACGGGGGTCCTGCGTCAGCAGGCAGTCCAGCACGGCGTCGGAAATCTGATCCGCGATCTTGTCCGGATGTCCTTCGGTCACTGATTCGGAAGTGAACAGATAGTGGTCCGCGTTGAGAATCATGAAAATCTCCTTGAATTGATCAGTAACGGTAATGATCCGGTTTGAAGGGGCCGGTCACGGGCACACCGATATAATCGGCCTGTTCCTGAGTCAGGGTTTCCAGCGCCGCGCCCAGACGGGCCAGATGCAGTCTCGCCACTTCCTCGTCCAGAATTTTGGGCAGAATCATGACCTGAGGCGGATATGTATTCTTGGCCAGATCGATCTGGGCCAGAACCTGGTTGGTGAAGGAATTGGACATGACGAAGCTCGGATGTCCGGTGGCGCATCCCAGGTTCACCAGACGGCCTTCGGCCAGCACGATCAGGCTCTTGCCGCCGGGCAGAATCCACTTGTCCACCTGGGGCTTGATGTTCTCCCGCGTGCAGCCGGACTTCTTCTCCAGAAACTCCATATCGATTTCATTGTCGAAGTGCCCGATATTGCAGATGATGGCCTCGTCCTTCATGCGCATCATGTGCTCGCCGCGAATGACATGGTAGTTCCCCGTCGCGGTGACAAAGATATCCGCCTCTTCGCAGCCCTTGTCCATGGTAGTCACTTCGTAGCCTTCCATGGCCGCCTGCAGGGCGCAGATGGGATCGATCTCCGTGATCAGCACACGCGCCCCGAAGCCGCGCATGGACTGGGCGCAGCCCTTGCCCACATCGCCGTATCCGCAGATGAGCACCACCTTGCCCGCCACCATGATGTCCGTGGCCCGCTTGATGCCGTCGGCCAGGGACTCCCGGCAGCCGTAAAGATTGTCGAACTTGGATTTGGTCACGGAATCGTTCACGTTGAAAGCAGGAAAAAGCAGCTCTCCGGCCTTGGCCATCTGGTAGAGGCGATGCACGCCGGTGGTGGTCTCCTCGGACACGCCCCGGATGCGGGCCGCGATTTTGGTCCATTTCTGCCCGTCTACGCGCAGACTCTCCTTCAGCCGGTCCAGCACGCAGCGCAGCTCCCGGTTGTCCGTCTGCCGGTCCGCCAAAGAGGGATCCTTCTCCGCCTTCACGCCTTCGTGTACCAGCAATGTGGCGTCTCCGCCGTCGTCCACGATGAGGTCGGGGCCGGTTCCATCAGGCCAGGTCAGAGCCATTTCCGTGCACCACCAGTATTCTTCGAGCGTCTCGCCCTTCCAGGCAAAGACCTTGGCCAGGCCCTGTTCCACCACGGCGGCGGCGGCATGGTCCTGAGTGGAGAAGATGTTGCAGGATGCCCAGCGCACGTCCGCGCCCAGAGCGTGCAGCGTCTTGATGAGCATGGCGGTCTGGATGGTCATGTGCAGGCTGCCGGTGACGCGCAGACCCTTCAGCGGCTTCTCGGCGCCGTATTTGTCGATGAGGGCCATGAGCCCGGGCATCTCGCGCTCGGACAGCTGCATCTCCTTGGAGCCCCAGTCCGCCAGCTTCATGTCGGCGACCTTGTACTCCAGAGCGGAATCAATGGGTTGGATCATGTTCACTCCTTGGTCCGTTGGTTTCAATATTTAGCGGAAATTTTCCGGCCGTCAGGCCGATGCTTCCCGGCGGGCTGTCAGCACCACCAGCGTGAGCCCCAGATTGACCTCGTGGGCCGCGCTTTCAAGCATTCGCAATCCGGCCCGGCCGAGCCAGTCGCGCAGATCGTCCAGAGCAAAGCCCAGCCAGCGGTCCCCGTACCGGGTACGCAGAGTTTCATTGGCGTGTGGCAGAAAATCGGCCAGAACGGCCAGTCCGCCGGGGCGGAGCACGCGGCCCATCTCCACAATGCCGTCCTGAGGCGCGGCCAGATGATGCAGCACCAGGGACATGACCGCCGCGTCCGCCTCCGCGTCGCGCAGGGGCAGATGTTCCAGATCGCCGATGCGCAGGCTCACGCCGGGGCTGTCCGGCAGACGCTTGGCCGCCGCCTCCAGCATGCGCGAAGAATTGTCCACGCCGATGACCTGCTCCGCTATCCCGGCCAGACGCTCCAGCAGAAGTCCCGGACCGCATCCCAGATCGACCACGGTTCCGCCTTTTCCGGCCCGCTGCACAATGGCTTCGCTCAGGTCGAAATCCCCCAGCATTTCCCGGCTCAACCGGGTCCAGTCCCAGGCTATCTCATCGAAAAAACGTGCTGTGGAATGCCTGCGTTCCCGCAGAACCCGCTCCGCGGCCTGCATGTCTGCCTGATGGCCGGGGAAGTCCGCCAGTTCATTCAGAACCGCGCGCAGCAGGGCGCTTCGGGTCCGCTGTGCGGAATAAAAAGCCCACATCCCCTGCCGCTGACAGGCCACCAGATCCGCATCCACCAGAATCTTCAGATGCCTGGAAACGCGAGACTGCCCCATGCCCATGACCTGAACGATCTCACCCACGTTCAGTTCATGACGGGCCAGCACGCCCAGCAGGCGCAGTCTGGTTTCATCGGCAAGGGCCTTGGTTTGCAGGAGGATTTTCATACAAATGATATATCAAGATATTTTGATATAGCGTGCGCTACATTGTCCGACACATATCGTCAAGCAGCTCTTGCCCGGAACCGGGAAGCCCTGTACGAACAGCGTTCATGAACACGCGCACCCGGAAAATCCACTCCGTGAGCGAAGCCCTGGACAAGTTTCTGGACTCGCCAGAAGCCCTGCTGGAGCTGGCCATCGCCCGGCTGTGGCGGCACTGGCCGGAAGTTCTGGGCCCGGACATGTCCCAGTTCGTCCACCCTCTGGGACACCGCAAAACCACCATGCTGCTGGGTGCGGCCAACTCGCTGGTCATGCAGGAGCTGTCCTACTTTGGTCCGCAGATTCTGGAAAAAGCCAACTCTTTTCTGGGCAACGCGTATTTTCAGAAGGTGCAGATGGAACTCATGGGCGGCCGCCCCGCTCTGGACGCCCCTCTGCTGCCGCCCGCGCCGCGCAGGATCGCCCCTCCTACTCCTGTTCCGCTAGGCAA
>JAUMXF010000059.1 GCA_030529235.1 Pseudomonadota bacterium | reverse complement strand
TGTCCAAAAACTACACGAATCAAGCCTGATTATAAAGTTTGCAAACACACCCTAGTTGTTGGAATCTATCTTATTCTTTTTATAACTTTAATCCGCTTTGGTTTATCTATGAAACAAATCCTGCAAAATCTTAAAAACGGCGCTACTGAACTGATCGACAAGCCGTGCCCGCAAACCGGACGGCACCAACTTTTCATTAAAACTTCGGCATCCCTTGTTTCGGCGGGCACTGAGCGCATGCTTATCGATTTCGGCAAGGGAAATTACCTGCAGAAAGCCAGGCAACAGCCGGACAAGGTGCGGATGGTCATCGACAAGATCAAGACCGATGGGCTCATGCCCACTGTTGATTCCGTCTTTGCCAAGCTCGATACACCCTTGCCGCTTGGTTACTGCAACGTGGGCCGGGTGGCGGAAATCGGGTCCGCTCTGACTACGGATTTTCAGGTCGGGGACAGGGTCGTCAGTAACGGTCATCATGCCGAGGCCGTGTTCATTTCCCCCAATCTGTGTGCCAGAATTCCCGAGACCGTGACGGACGAGGCTGCCACGTTCACCGTGGTCGGAGCCATTGCCCTTCAGGGCATCCGTTTGGCTCAGCCAACTCTTGGAGAATACTTCGTGGTGACAGGCCTTGGTCTCATCGGGCTTCTGGCAGTACAGATCCTTGTGGCCAACGGCTGCCAGGTACTGGGTATTGATTTTGACTCCTCCAAATGCGCTTTGGCCCGGACCTTTGGTGCGCAGACAGTGGATTTATCCAAAGGCGAAGATCCTGTGGCGTCATCCGTGCGTTTCAGCCATGGGCGAGGTGTGGATGGCGTGTTGATCACGGCCTCCACCAAGTCTTCAGAGCCGGTTCTGCAGGCCGCGGACATGTGCCGCAAGCGTGGACGCATCGTGCTGGTGGGGGTGACAGGCCTGGAGCTCTCCCGGACCATTTTTTATGAAAAGGAACTGTCCTTTCAGGTGTCCTGCTCCTATGGCCCCGGCCGTTATGACCCCGTCTATGAAGACAAGGCGCAGGATTATCCTTTTGCTTACGTGCGCTGGACCGAGCAGCGCAATTTCGAGGCTATTCTGGATCTGATGGCGGCCGGAAAAATAGATGTGACTCCTCTCATCACGCATCGGTTTCCACTTTCGGAAGCAGAAAAGGCCTATCAGATGATTTCCGGCAATACCGAGCCGTATATCGGTATCGTGCTGACCTACGAACCTGATCAAGTGGATTTGAGCAAGACCGTGACATTGGGTTCGGAAGAGCCTGTTGCGGCGGGCTCCCCGGTAATCGGCATGATCGGCGCGGGCGGTTATGCGGGCGGCGTGCTGCTGCCGGCCATGAAAAAGGCTGGTGGCGTCCGCTTCAGAAGCATTGCATCCAGTTCCGGTGTTTCCGGCACGCATCTGGGCCGGAAATTCGGTTTTGCTTCGTCCACCACGGACATGGAAACCATCTTCGCGGATCCGGACATCAATACGGTTGTCATTACCACCCGGCACAACTCTCACGCCGTTTTGGTCGGCAAGGGACTCCAGGCAGGCAAGCATGTGTTTGTGGAGAAGCCGCTCTGCCTGACTCTGGAGGAGCTGACTCAAATTGAGGCACTGGCGGCGGAGCATCCGCGTCAGCTTCTCATGGTGGGTTTCAACCGCCGTTTTTCGCCTCTGGTTATGGCTCTGCGCGAGGCTCTGGCCGTGCTGCCGGAGCCCAAGGCCATGGTCATGACCGTCAATGCCGGGGCCATCCCCATGGACCACTGGACCCAGGATCTCAAAATCGGTGGGGGCCGGATGATCGGCGAGGCCTGCCACTTCATTGATCTGTTGAGGCATGTGGCTGGCCGCCCCATCGTCTCCTATGATGTCATGGGTATGACCAGCCCGGCCAAGGATAGTTTCAGCGTGAATTTGAGCTTTGGCGACGGCTCCATCGGCACGGTTCACTATCTGGCTAACGGTACCAAATCTTTCCCCAAGGAACGGCTGGAAGTATTTTGCGGCGGCCGCATCCTGCATCTGGACAACTTCAGAAGTCTCAGAGGACACGGATTTGGCAAGGGTTTCAAAAACATCCGTCTGTGGCGGCAGGACAAGGGGCAGATGGAGCAGATGAAGGCTTTTTTCCGGGCCATCAGTCAGGGCGGCATGACACCCATCAGCCGCGAGGAAATCTTTGAAGTGAGCCGCGTAACTCTGGAGCTGGCCGGTCGGCTGTGATGAGCGGGCGGCTGGCTCCGAACCGCCTTTGCGGGCCGGAACGCATGGGCGAGGTATCCGCCGCAAAGCCTGTGCGCCCGGCAAGCAACGACTTCGGCGGGATGCGGGATAAAGTATCCTCGTAGGAGACGCCATGCCGTATCTTCGTCTTCTCCGCACTGTTTCCCATCTCAGACCCAGGCAAGCGGCTTACCAGATACTGCGCCGCTTACGTCCTTGTGTATCGGTTGCTCCGGCGACCGGTATTTCCCGCAGGCCAGGCTTGCGTTTTGCGCCGCCTTTGCCCCGGTGTTGCGGCGGGGAGCCATGGGCATTCTCGTTCCTGAATGTACGCAAGGAGTTTGATCCTTCCCGGATGGACTGGGGCAGCCCGGAACAGGATAAACTCTGGCGCTACAATCTGCATTATTTCGATTTTCTGCACGAACCGGAGCGGAACAACGGCCAGGCTTTGATTGAAAGCTGGATTACGGCCGTTCCCCAAGGGATGCCCGATGCCTGGGAGCCTTTTCCCGTCTCGCTGCGTCTGGTCAACTGGATCAAATATTTTCTCGCCATAGACGAAGTGCCCGCATTGTGGCTGGAGAGCCTGGCCACGCAGTCCAGATGGCTGCGGCACAACATCGAGTATCATTTGCTGGCCAATCATTATTTTAAGAATGCCAAGGCGCTGGTCTTTGCCGGAGTTTTTTTTGAAGGAGCCGAAGCCGGGCGGTGGCTGGAACTGGGGCTGGGCATACTCGGCGAGGAATTGCGGGAGCAGGTTCTTCCCGATGGCGGACATTTTGAACGCAGCCCCATGTACCATTGCATGATTCTCGAAGACTGTCTGGATTTGTGGAATTTGTGCCGTGGATGCGATGTGGCGGGTTTGGATGGTTTGGCGGCGGATTTGGAGGCTCTGCTGCCCCGGATGCTGGATTTTGCCAAGTCCATGACTCATCCCGATGGAGAGATTGCCCTGTTCAATGACGCCGCGCTGGGTATCGAGGCGAGCCCGGCCCGGCTTGAGGAATATTTTCTCCGGCTGGGTGGAACCGCCGCTGGTGTTGACCGGGAGCGGCTGCGCATCTTTCCGGAAACAGGCTATGTGCGCATGAATCCACGTCCGGGAGATGTGCTGATCGTTGATGGTGGGCCTATAGGGCCGGATTACCAACCGGGGCATGCGCATTGCGATACTCTGAGTTTCGAACTCTCCTTGGGCGGGGAGCGGATTATCGTGGACGCGGGATGCAGCCAGTATATCGACGGAGAAATCCGCCAGTATTGCCGGGGTAACAAGGGACACAACAGCCTGACTGTCGACGGACGGAATCAGTCCGAAGTCTGGGGGGCGCACCGGGTGGCCAGACGGGCCAAGCCTCTTTTTTTGCGGGCGGACGAATCCGATGCGGTTCTGACTTTTGAGAGCAGCCACGATGGCTACCACTTTCTGCCGGGCCGCCCGACACATATGCGGCGAATCGCCTGGGCCGGGAACCGGATTGAAGTCCGGGACAGGGTGGAAGGAGAGGGCCGCCATGACTTGGAACTGCGTCTGCACCTGCATCCTCGCTGTACTGCGGCCGTGAGTGTGGGCGGCCGTGTGGAGGTACGGACTGAAGGCGTGAAACTCGATATTTCGCCTCTGGCCGGAGCCGCAAGCCTGGAACAGGGGTGGTATTGTCCGGAGTTCGGCAGGCGGCTTGCGTGCCAGGTGGTGACCGTGAAAACTCAGGCGGCTCTGCCCTGGGAGGGCGGCTTTGTGCTGACCGTGGAGTAGATATGCATATTCTTTTTTTATGCCATTATTTCCCGCCAGAGGTGAATGCTCCGGCCTCGCGTACTTATGAAAACGCCAGACGTTGGGTGCGGGCCGGGCACCGGGTCACGGTGCTGACCTGCCATCCCAGCCACCCCGGCGGTAAAGTGTATCCCGGCTACGAAAACTCCCTGTACGCCTGGGAGGAGATGGACGGCATCCGCGTGCTCCGCGTAGGCACGTATCTGAGTGCCAACAAGGGATTCGCCAAACGTACGGCCAACTATGTTTCCTATATGCTGTCGGCCGTGGGCCAGTGCTGGCGCGTGCGGGACGTGGACTTGGTCGTTTCCACGTCTCCCCAGTTTTTTTGCGGCATGGCAGGGTATTTTGTTTCCCGCCTGAAGCGCCGTCCCTGGGTTCTGGAAATCCGGGATCTGTGGCCGGAATCCATCATTGCTGTGGGGGCCATCACCAACCGCCGCGTTATCGGATTGCTCGAAGGCGTGGAATCCTTTCTCTATCGCAAGGCCGACCACATTATTTCCCTGACCAGAGCGTTCAGCCGGCATATAGCCGGGCGAGGTGTGCCGCAGGAGAAAATCAGCATCATCACCAACGGCGCGGACCTTGAGCGCTATACTCCCGGTGAACGCATGAATGCCGTTCGGGAAGAACTGGGGTTGGGCGAAGACATGTTCGTGGCCTCGTATATAGGCACTCACGGCATGGCCCACGGGCTGGGCGCGGTACTGAAGGCGGCCAGATTGCTGGAAGCGGAGAAGAACATCCATTTCCTGCTGGTGGGAGACGGCGCGGAGCGGGAGAAGCTGCTTCGGGAGAAAGAGGCGTTGGGGCTGGATAATGTGACCATGCTCGGGCAGCAGCCCAAAGAAAAGATGCCGCTTTTTCTGGCTGCCACCGACGCCTGTCTGGTGCTGCTCATCAAGTCGGAACTTTTCAAGACCGTACTTCCTTCCAAAGTATTCGAAGCCATGGCCATGGGGCGGCCCATCGTACTGGGGGTGGAAGGAGAAAGCAGGGAACTGGTGGAAGAAGGCCAATGCGGCCTGTGTGTGGAGCCGGAAAACGAAGCCGCTCTGGCCGAAGCGGTGCGCAGGCTGGCCTCGGATCCGGAGCTTCAGGTGACGCTGGGGGCCAATGGGCAGGAGTTCGTGGCCCGGCGTTTCAATCGTGAAACGCTGGCCCGGGAGTATCTGGAAATACTGATACGGGTATCGCTCCGGTAACATATCTCCCTGCTTCTGTTTTTGATGTAAGTTACGGAATACGCAACCAAGGACAAACACATGCATATTCATCTTGTGGCCGGAGCCCGGCCCAATTTCATGAAGATCGCGCCCTTGGCCCGGGCTCTGGATGCCCGGCCGGAACTGACCTACTCCATCGTGCATACCGGCCAGCATTATGACCAGAACATGAGCGACGTGTTTTTCCGGGAGCTGGGCATCCGCCAGCCGGACTTTCATCTGGGCGCGGGCGGCGGCAGCCACGCCCGGCAGACAGCCCGCATCATGACCGCTTTCGAAGACGTGTGTCTGGAGCACCGACCCGACATGGTGCTGGTGGTGGGTGACGTGGACTCCACCCTGGCCTGCTCCGTCGTGGCCAAGAAACTCAAGATTGCCGTGGCGCATGTGGAAGCCGGGCTGCGGAGCTTCGATCTGGACATGCCCGAAGAAATCAACCGCATGGTCACGGACGCCATCTCCGACTATTTTTTTGTTACCGAGGAGGAAGGCGAGGCCAACCTGCTGCGTGAGGGCAAGGACCCGAACCGTGTCCACTTTGTGGGGCACGTCATGATCGACAACCTGTTTTATCAGCTCGGGCAACTGGAAAAGACGGACTGTTCGGCGTTTGCCACCTCTGCGTTCAAAGCCCGCCATGCCGAATATGGAGTGGTCACGCTGCACCGGCCATCCAATGTGGACAACGCCGAAACCCTGGGTCGGATTTTTACCGCCCTGAATGATGTCAGCGGGAAGCTTCCCCTTATTTTCCCCATCCATCCCCGGACCAGAGCCAACATGGAGCGTTTCGGCCTGACTCCGGCCTCCGGCATTCATCTGGCCGAACCGCTGCCGTACATGGAATTTCTGCATCTGTGGAAGGATGCGCGCGTGGTGCTGACGGATTCCGGCGGTCTCCAGGAAGAAACCACCGCTCTGGGCATTCCCTGCCTGACCGTACGCGAAAACACGGAACGCCCCATTACCGTATCCGTGGGTACCAACGCCCTGGTAGGTACGTCTGTGGAGGCGATCACTTCCAGCGCGGAGAAAATCCTGGCCGGGAAATGGAAGACCGGCCAGCAGCCCCGGCTGTGGGACGGCAAGGCGGCGGAGCGCATCTGCGATGTGCTGGCCGCATGCTGACGGCCTTTTGGATGGATAAACGGGAGAGCCGCACAGCTTAGGCAAGCAGTCCCGGCTGCCGGGTATGCTTCTGTCCGGCTAGGATGGGGTTTATGATTTCGTGGCGGTGAAAACCTTCGTCCAGACCAGGGTCAGCGTGATGGCGAAGGAACCGGCCACCACGCCCAGGGCCACATCGTACATGGGCGGTGCGGCCAGGGCCAGGCGGATGAACAGGGTGCACAGGGCGTAGCCGGAATTGCGGAACACGGCCTGAAAGGACGGCCGGAAGCATTGGGAAATGAGCACCACCAGAATGTCGGTGAAGATGAGCAGGGTGTAGAAAACCGGGAAGAAATCCGGATGCGGGAGGCCGGCGAGCATGGCGTAAAGGTTTTGCGCGCCCAGCACGACAAACGTGGCGAGGATGAGCAGGGCGATGCCCTTCTTGGCGGCCACAAACCGGAACAGATCGTGGGGCAGGCTTTTTTCCTGTTTTTTCACGGGCTGAACGCGGTAATAGACGCCGAGTAGGGCGAAAATGACCAGAGCGCCGAAGCCGTACCCGAGAATATGCAGGACCGGGGTCAGGTCCGTGACGGTGATGGGCTCGGCAAAGGACGAAAGCTCTTTGAACGCGTCGCGCAGCAGGATGAGGGACAGAATTTCGAACTGCTTGCCCACGGATTTGGAGAAAGAGCAGGGCAGTGTGAAGATGAGGCTGACCACTTCCAGAATCAGGACCAGAGTGAAGGCGAGGTCCACGGCATGGAAATGATTGGTCGGTGTGTGCGCAGCCAGAACCTCGGGCAGCAGACCCTGGCGGTTCATTTCGATGACGGCCATGGCCCCCAGAAAGACCAGAACCAGGGCAAGGGCGAATCGCCGGTGCATGCCCTCGCGCTCCCAGAAATGGTGCAGTGGATCGAAAAGATAGGTGATGCGCTCAAAGAAGGAATCCATCGAATGCTCCCGGAGACGATGGTATTACAGCCCGGTGAGTCGTACAAGGCGTTTCCGGGATTCTGCCATGATTACGCATCTTCTCAGCATCCTGATTGTCTGGAATCAGTGATTTGAGCGGGGAATTGCCGGGCGGAGAAACGGTCCGCATGGGGTAAGCTTATCCTGTCCAGTAAGTCCGCCCCGCATGCTTGACGAAACCCGCCCAAACCGCCACCGCAAACCCATGCAGTCATATTCATTTTTTCAGGAACTGGGCCGCTATTTGCGCGCCGCGCCGTTTCCGCATCTGACCACGGTGAAAATATCCGGATTGACCGCGGCGGCCGGAGCGGAAGCGTGGTTCGTGCTGGCCCGGCCCGAAACATCCTGGGCGGCATGGGGCTGGATGGGGCTGACCGGGCTGTTCGTATGGGGAGCGGTATTGTGCCAGGCCGACGCCCTTTCCCGCTACCGCGAGTTCAAGCGCCTGCGCCGTCTGCTTGTGCGATATGGCTTCAGACCGGCGCTGTTCAAACTGGTATCGGCTTCCCGCTGCCAGCGTGACGCGGCCCTGTTGGCCGCCCGCGAGGCCGGGTGCGCGGCTCAGGCCAGGCGCGTGTTTCAGGAGCTGGGATATCGCTGGTATCACATTCTGCCCGATGTCATCATGGCCAACCCGCTCCATTTTTTTCATCCGCGTTTTTTGCGCTCCACCTTCGTGCCGGGCCGGAAATCCTAAAACTGTCCCGTACGCAGCAGCACCAGTGTGCAGGCGTGCTGCCAGGGGATGCCCGCGCGATCCAGTTTCTCTTCCAGCAGGGCGGACTCCGTGCCGGGGTTGAGGATGACCCGGCCAGGCTTCAAAGCCAGGATGGCGTCGAGTATTTGCGCGCTGCGGTCCGGCCCGACATACAGGGTCAGGGTGTCCACGGCCCTGCCGATGCTCTCCATATCCGGCACGGCGGGCAGCCCTTCGATTTCCTTCCGGCCCGGAGCGACGGGGATGACATCGTGTCCGTAGTCCATGAGCATACGCACAGCCTGGTTGGAATAGCGTTCGGGCTTGGGGCTGGCCCCCAGCACGGCGACGGTCTGCGGCATTTTCAGGCTCCCTTGCGGCTGACCATGACTTTGGCCGGACGCAGAAGCCGCTCCTTCAGCTTGTAGCCCTTTTGCAGCATCTGGCACACGGTGTTCTCCTCCAGCCCGTTATTCTCCACTTGCCCCAGAGCTTCGTGCACGGCCGGATCGAACGGTACGTCCACATCGGCTATCTGCTCCAGGCCGTGTTTCTTCATGGTTTCCAGAAAAATATTCTGGGTCATTTCCACGCCCGTGACCAGTTCCTTGCAGGCCTCGTTCTGCCTGCCGTGGGACAGGGCCAGATCCAGATTGTCCATGACCGGGATGATCTCTTCCAGAATGGCGGATGCGGCGAACCGGCAATATTCGTCCTTTTCGCGCTGGATGCGTTTTTTGAAGTTCTCGCTGTCCGCCAGTACGCGCAGGTTTTCCTTTTTGAGCTCTTCCAGGTCGGCCAGGGCCCGCGCGTACAGTTCTTCCAGCGACGGCTCCGGAGCTTCCGCGGCTGTTTCGGATTCCTCGGGCGGCGCGGCGTCTTTCGGGGTGGTATCTTCAGGGGTCATGCGGCACTCCTTGATATGCGATATGTGTGTTTCTTTCAGGGAACGGAAAAAGCCCCGGTAAGTACGGGGACAGTAAAGTCAACCGGCGACCGCCATGGACCGCATGCGGGCTTGGCCTGTACGAGGGTGCGTTCCGGAACAGCCGTATGCTACGCGCCTTCATGCAGCCGCGAATAGACGAATTCCCGCAGGGCCTGGACCCAGGGACGTGGAGTGATGCCCGTGGCGGCGGTGAACGCGGACAGATCCAGAACGGAATAGGCCGGGCGGCAGGCCTTCTGCGGGTACTCGCTGGAGGGGATGGGCACGACCCGGCAGGGAATGTCGGCACAGTGCACGGCCTCGGCGGCCAGTTCGCACCAGCTGGCCTGGCCGGAATTGGCCAGATGGAACAGACCGGAGGCTCCCGCTTCCACCAGGGCCAGGGCGCCTTCGGCCAGATCGGGCGTATAGGTGGGGCTGCCGATCTGGTCATGGACCACGGAAAGCTCCGGACGTTCGGTGGCCAGTTCCAGAATGCGGGATACGAAATTGATTTTCCCCGGACCGAACAGCCAGGATGTGCGGATGATGAGCAGCCGGGGCAGATCGAGTTCCATCAGGGCGCGTTCGCCCTGGAGTTTGGTCTGTCCGTAGACCGAGCGTGGGTCGGGCGTGTCGGCAGTGGTGTAGGGCGTATCCTTCCTGCCGTTGAAAACAAAATCGGTGCTGAAGTGCACATGCAGCACATCCGGAGCGGCCCTGGCCAGCAGGAGAGGCAGCTGTCTGTTCAGCCGGTCGGCCTCGGACGGTTCGTCCTCGGCCTGGTCCACTCTGGTATGGGCTACGGTGTTGAACAGAACGTCGGCCCCGGCAGCCCGCACATAATCCGCCACTGCCTCGCGGTCGAAGATGTCCAGATCGTCGCGTCCCGGCGCATGGACCATCCATCCTCTGGCGGCCAGAAGACCGCTCAGGGCCTGACCCAGCAGACCGGTCTTGCCGCCCAGCACCACGGCGCTGTTCATGACTGCCTCTCGGCGTACCATTTTTCCATGAACCGGCGGTAGGCTCCGCTTTGCACTTCTTCAAGCCAGGCCGCGTTGTTTCTATACCAGTCCAGAGTGCGGGCCATGCCGTCTTCGAAGGAAAAGGCCGGAGTCCACTGGAGATCGCGCGTGGCGCGGGTGAAGGACATGGCGTAGCGGCGGTCGTGACCGGGACGGTCCTTGACGAAGGAGATCAGTTTTTCGTCCCGCCCGGACAGACGCAGAATGGTCCGCACCACGTCCAGATTGGTGCGCTCGGCATCTCCGCCGAAGTTGTACACCGCGCCGGGAATCCCTTTGAACAGTGCGGCTTCCACACCCCTGCAATGGTCCAGAACGTGGATCCAGTCTCGCACATTGAGGCCGTCGCCGTAAACGGGAATGGGCTCGTTCCGGGAAGCCTTGAGCCAGACCAGCGGAATGAGCTTCTCCGGGAACTGATAGGGGCCATAGTTGTTGGAGCAGCGGGTGATGATCACCGGCATGCCGTGAGTGTGAAAATAGGCCCTGGCCAGCAGATCCGAGGACGCCTTGGATGCGGAATACGGGGAATTGGGCGCCAGGGGCGTGTCTTCCGTGAACTGTCCTTCGGGGCCGAGGGAGCCGTACACCTCATCCGTGGAGATATGCACGAAACGGGGGATTTCGGCCTGCCGGGCCGCTTCCAGCAGATTCTGGGTGCCCAGCACGTTGGTGGTGACAAAGGGAAACGGGTCGGCGATGGAGCGGTCCACATGGGATTCGGCGGCGAAATTGAGTACCGCGTCGAAGGAAAACCGCCGCATCAGTTCCGGCACAAGCTGTCCGTCGCCGATGTCGCCATGCACGAAATGGTAGCGCCTTCCCAGATGTTTCTCTTCCACCTCCGCCAGATTGCGGCGGTTGCCCGCGTAGGTCAGCTTGTCCAGATTGACGATGGTCACATCGTCGTGTGCGGCGAGCATGTGCTGGATGAAGTTCGTGCCGATGAAGCCACAGCCCCCGGTGACGAGAAGATGCATGTCTGCTCCGGATTTTGAGATTCTTGACGCGCATGGACCGGGCGGCCAAGGAAATCCAGTCCGCGCCGATGACGGCCGGAAAATACGCAAAGAGAATCCAAGATGCAAATTGTCCTCTACCAGCCGGAAATTCCGCCCAATACCGGCACCATCGCCCGGCTCTGCGCGGCCACGGATACGCGGCTGCACCTGATCGAGCCCTTGGGTTTCAGTCTGGAAGACCGCTACCTGAAGCGGGCGGGCCTGGATTACTGGCCCCATGTGCGCAAAACCGTCTGGCCGGACTGGACCGCTTTTCTGGCCGGCCGGGAATCGGGGCGGCTCGTGTTAACCAGCGCCCGCCGGGGGACCGCCTATCACCGGTTTTCCTTCAACGGAGACGACTTCGTCGTTCTCGGTCCTGAAACCAGGGGGCTGCCCCGGGAGATGCTGGATCAGGCCGGGCATGTGGTCCGCCTGCCCATCTGGGGGCAGGTCCGCAGCGTCAATCTGGCCAACGCCGCGGCCGTGCTTCTGTACGAAGGATACCGCCAGACCGGCGAACTGGAGCGGCGCGAGGCCGGGCAGGGCGGGTAGTCTTCCGCGGACGCCGGCATGTCCCGCCGGGAATGCGTCTTTGTTTCTGCTCCCCGACCGTGCCGGTGCAGAGCCTTTCATTCATTTTTTCTGCCGGATAATGTATGCCCGACATCCATGCCTCGTCTGTCAATCTTGCTCTGGCGGTTTTTCTGCCGGGGTGCGCCCTGCTGGACGCCTTCTTCGGCGATCCCCGCCACTGGCCGCATCCGGTGCGCTGGATCGGCGCGGCGGTACACCGCCTGGAAGGTCCGGCCCGTGCCTTTCCCTGGGGGCCCCGTCCGGGCGGATGCATGGTTGTGCTGGGTATGATGCTCGTCTGCGCCTCCGCGGCGGAACTGCTCACAAGGCTGCCGCTGCTGGGCGGATTGCTGGCTCTGTATCTGGGATACGCCGGTCTGGCTCTGGGATGTCTGGTGCGCGAGGTGGACCGGGCTGCCCGGCTGGTGGATTCCGGGCGGCTGGCCGAGGCGCGGGCGCATCTGGCCGGGCTGGTCAGCCGGGACACGGCGGACATGGACGAGAGTGAGGTCCGCCGCGCTCTCGGGGAAACCCTGTCCGAGAATTTCAACGACGGGTTCGTGGCCCCGTTTTTCTGGCTCTCTCTGCTGGGTCCGGCCGGTCTGTGGGCGTACAAGGCCGTGAGCACCATGGATTCCATGTGGGGTTACCGTACGGAGCGCTTCCGGGATCTGGGCTTCGGCGCGGCCAGGACCGACGATGTGCTGGCCTGGCTTCCGGCCCGGCTGTCAGCCCTGTTCCTGTGGCTGGCAGGGCTTGTGCTGGGCCGTCCCGCGCCGTGGCGGCTGATTGTGCGCGACGCCCGCACCATGGACAGTCCCAATGCGGGCTGGCCCATGAGCGCGGCCGCGCATATCGTGGGTGCCGGCATGGGCGGTCCGACCCGGTATTTCGGCAAGGTAAAGGAAAAGCCCCTTCTCGGCCCGGTGGACGGAACATGGAGCACGTCCTCTCTCCGGACCATGCGCCGTCTGGTCATGGCGGCGGCGGTACTGTGTGTCCTCTGTCTGTCTGCGGCCAGCGCTTTTCTGTCCCTGTGGTCTTTGGATCTCGATTCTTTTCTCTGATGTTCGTTTCGTCTCCGGCCGGACTGGTCTCCTGTGAGTACGGATGGTTACCCTATTGAAGTGACAAGGCGGCCGGAGAAATGAACACAAAAGGAACACAATGGAGAACAGAAAGATGGTTCTTGGACGTCAGGAACAGCAAAAGATGAGAGAAGATTCTTCGATTGTTCGTTTTTGACTCAATAGGCTGAAAAATAAGCATATTTTTTGAACATGAAATGCACGGCGGCCGGAGGAATTCTCTTTTCGTGTGTGGAACCGGTATGGGAGAGCCACGGGCTTTGCGATTTTTTGGGCGGAGCGGCTTCCAGGGTGCGGCCGCATTCGTTCGTCAGGCTGGCTATTCCGGCTCGCCGGTCAGCCTGGATTTTTCCCGCCATCCGGCCCAGATCTCTCTGGCCCGTGCGGCGTACAGCTCTTTGCGCTTTTTTTTGGGCGCCTTGCGGTTCAGGGCGGGCATGAGCCCGAAATGCGCGTTGGACGGCTGGAAATTTTTGGCCGGAGTGCGCAGATGTCCCAAAAGAGCGCCCAGGGCCGTTTCCACGGGCGGCAGGTTCACTTTTCCTGCCAGAAAAAGCCCCAGCCACAGACCCGTGGCCGCGGATTCCAGATAGCCTTCCACGCCGCTCAACTGCCCGGCCAGATAAGTGCCGGGGCGGGCCAGAAGCTCCAGATGCGGGGTCAGCACCACCGGGGCATGCACATAAGTATTGCGGTGGATGCTGCCCAGGCGCAGGAACTCGGCCTGCGCGAGGCCGGGAATGAGGGCGAAGATCCGGCGCTGTTCCGGATAGGTGAGCTTGGTCTGAAAGCCCACCATGTTCATGGCCGTCCTGTTCAGGTTTTCGGTCCTGAGCTGCACCACGGCAAAGGGCTGCCGGCCCGTACGGGGATCGACGAGGCCCACGGGCTTCAGAGGACCGAAGGCCAGGGTCATCTCACCGCGCCCGGCCATGACTTCGATGGGCAGGCAACCCTCGAAATGCGCCTCCTGCTCGAATTCCCGCAGGGCGACTTTCTCTCCGTCCAGGAGCTCCCGCACGAAACGCAGGTACTCCTCCTCGGTCATGGGGCAGTTGAGATAGTCCTTTTCTTCCGGCGCGTGACGCGAGGCCCAGAAGGCCACGTTCATATCCACGGAATCCGTGGCCACAATGGGCGCAATGGCGTCGTAGAAGGCCAGAGCTTCCTGTCCGATGATTCCGCCCAGATCCGAAGCCAGCCTTTCCCCGGCCAGAGGACCGGCCGCCACGATGACCGGGCATGAGCCATCGTCCACGTCGTCCAGACGGAGGATTTCCCGGCGGACAAGGTCGATGCGCGGGTGCTCCGTGATCAGGCGGGTCATTTCCCGCGAGAAAATTTCCCGGTCCACGGCCAGAGCCTTGCCGGCGGGGACCGCGCATTGCCGGGCCACGCGCATGACAAGGCTGCCCAGATCTTCCATTTCCCGTTTGAGCAGCCCGATGCCTGTTTCCGTTTCTGTCGAACGAAACGAATTGGAACAGACCAGTTCGGCCAGCAGGGGGCTCTTATGGGCCGGGGAAAAGGCATGGGGTTTCATCTCGAAAAGCTCCACGCCAACGCCGGATTCGGCCAGCTGCCAGGCCGCTTCACATCCGGCCAGACCGGCCCCGATGATTTTGACGCGATCCATTTTCACTCCGTGGGAAACATATGCCGGACTGCATG
>JAUMXF010000058.1:11067-14491 GCA_030529235.1 Pseudomonadota bacterium | reverse complement strand
GGGGCCCGGCTCCACAAAAGGGTCGAGGGTTCCCCAGATGGCGGATACATGTCGCATACCCTGATAAAAGCAATATCCGGACCCGTTGACGCTGCCGCGGGATTCTCGCCTTTCCCCGGTAACATGTCAGGCAGGCGCTTGCCTCCACGGGTTGAAGAGACCGGTTTTACTTATTGGCAGAAAATTTGCTTAGCCCTGCACAATATCAATTTTTCCACGCTGTGGAGGACGTTCATGCATACACCCCGACGGATCTGCCTTGGTCTGGGCCTCTCTTCCGAACTCGCGGAGCAGCTGCTTCCGGCCCTGCCGGAACACCATGTTCTGGAGTGCCGCGACCTGCCTTCGGCCAAGGAATACATGGCGGAAGTGGAAGCCGGAAATCAGGGCGGACTGGTCTTTGTCCCCTCTTCCGTCTGGTCCGGTCTGAGTCCCCGCGAACGGCAGGCCTTTCTGGCCCGGCCGTCCTGGCAGTGGCTGCTCATTGCCGACAGCGAGACCCCGGAGGTGCTGGACTTCATGGCCAAGGGGGATTTTCTGACCCTCGTCACCTGCCCCGTAAGCAAGGAAAAAATTTCCCGCGCCCTGGCCCAGGCGGAAGAAATCTCCGATCTGTACCGGGATATCCGCATGATGGCCCGCGAAATCACGCTGGAGCGGGAACTTCTGACCCGCAAGAACGAACAGCTGGCATTCCTGAACCAGCTCCTGACCAGAGCCAGTCAGAGTCTGGATCCCGCAGTGGTTCTTTCCAACTGTGCCGGGGATCTGAACCTGCTTTTCAATGTCACCCATCTCATGGGCGTGTTCTGGGCAGAACATGACGGCCAGATGGAGGCAGAGCTCTTTCTGCCCGAGAATATCACGGGCGACCTCCAGGAACGCTGGATCAACCATCTTCTGAGCGTGGCCAGACGGTACGACGCCGGGGACGTGCGCGGCTATCAGGTCAGCTTTCTGGCCCGCCGGGAAAACCCGGAAACACCTCCCGAGCTGGAACAGCTCATCACCCAGCCCCTTCGTACGGACGGGAAGATCTTCGGGGCGCTGGTCATCGGATCGGACGAAGCGCAGTCTCTGGGACGGGACCGCACCCTCACCCTGCGCGCGGCAGCCAACCATCTGGCTCTGGCCATGCGTAACAGCCTGGAATTTCGCAAGATCAGGGCGCATGCGAACAGGGACGGCCTGACGCATATCGCCAACAGACATAATTTTGACGCCAGACTGCGGGAAGAAATGAAACGCCACCAGAGGCATCAGCAGGAACTGAGCCTGCTCATGATCGATCTGGATTACTTCAAGTCCGTCAACGACACATACGGCCATCAGGCTGGAGACGCCGTGCTGCGGGAAGTCGGAAAGATCCTGCGCAAGACCCTGCGGGAATCGGATTTTCCCGCCAGATACGGCGGGGAGGAATTCGTGATCATCCTGCCGCAGACGCGGGAGGAACAGGCCTGGATGCTGGCGGAACGCCTGCGGGCGATCATCGGAAAAACCACGTTCCGCTTCCAGCAGAAGAGTTTCCGGGTCACGGCCTCCATCGGCATCGCAAGCCTCGTCCCCGGCGCCCTGGAGCCCCCGGAAGCCCTGATACACAGTGCCGATAAAGCCCTGTACAGGGCCAAGGCCAACGGCCGGAACATGGTCTGCGCGTCGGCCGTCGAAGACAACGTGGCCCAGCTCTGAACCGCTTCCTCGCCGTAAAAAAAGCCGTGCAGGCCCCGGTCCGCACGGCTTTGATTTTGGTGAAAACGGTCCTAAGGTTCAGGTTGCGGCCACCCTACTACTTTCCACGCATCATTTCCTTCAGACGGCACACGCCGCACTCCCCCGCCGAAGTCGGATAGCCGCAGGCAGTGCAGGGCCTGACCTCTTCCTGGGTCCGGCTGGCGAAGCCCGCCCGGCCGCGCTTCAGAAATCCATCATAAAAATGAATCTTCCGCCCGGGCTGGATGTCTTCCAGATCGGCCAGCAGATTCTTGTAAACAGGAAAGCTGGCTTTGGAACTATACGGACAGGGCGCGTAGCCGTAATCGATTCCGGCCAGAAAGCACAGATTGGCCGTCTCGAATTCGGACATGCGGAAAAGCGGCTTGATCTTCTTGGCGAAGCCGTTGCCCGCGGGCATGACCGGCCCCTGATCGCTCAGATATTCCACGTCCCAGCGCATGATGTTGGCGAACAGGCGGGAGGTTTCGTCATCCAGATTGTGGCCGGTGGCCAGGACATTGAATCCGTTTTCCAGAGCGAACCTGTTGAAGAAATAACGCTTGGTCTGACCGCAGACCGAACAGATGGGCCGCTTGATGCGGCGCTTCACCTCGTCCATGGACAGCCCCATGGAGGCCATTTCCAGCACATGCAAAGGGATGCCGTGGGAGGCGCAAAAGCACTCGGTATGCGCGCGGGCCACGGGCGACGACCCGGCAATGCCCAGATCGATGTGCAGGCCCGTGACCTTGTAGCCCAGCTCCCGTAACTGCCAGGACAGGGCCAGAGAATCCTTGCCGCCGGAGATGGCCACCAGGATATTGTCCTCCGGCGTGCACATGTCGTGCTCCTTGATGGCCCGCTCCACCAGCCTGCGGGCGAACAGCAGATAACAGTCCCGACAGAACGCGGCATGGTGGCTGGGCAGAGCCACGACGGCGGGAACCTGACAGCGCTTGCATTTCATGCTCTACCCTCTGGACCCCGCGTCCCGGACGGTCACAATGTCCCCGTCGCGCAGATTCAGGTCCGGCGTGAGCAGCTGGCCGTCCCGGATGACCAGAGCCCGGCCGGGTTTCCGGCCCACCTGCCGCAACAGCTGTAAGACGGTCCTGGCACGGTCCACGATGACTTCCCGGTTTTCAGGCTCAAGACGTACGGTGATCATTGCTCTCCGAAAGGATGGTAATTGCGAAAACGCCGCTTCGGCAGGCGAAAGGCCGGGTCAGCCCAGCACGAGAAATCCGTCCTCATCCAGATATCCCGTATCGCCGGTCGGATGCCAGAAAAGGCCGTCCTGTTCGGCGGGCTCTCCCTCGGTGTCCGCGCTCCGGACTCCGCAGACAAAAACCAGCCCCCGTTCTCCCTGGGGCGCGTCTTCAAGGGGCCGGCTGTCCGGACGGACAACACGCACGGCGGAACCGGGCAAGGGCAGCCCAGCCGAACCGGACTTCCAGCCGTACTGAATGCTCATATCCGCCGGATTCAGGATGTCGCGGGCATTGACGGCCACAACGGGCATGGCATCGCCGAGACCATAGCCATGGTGGACGGCAAGGCCGAATTTCTCGCGAAAGCCCCGCGCGCACCGGCCGGGCAGCCCGCCACCCGCCGAGAGGACCAGACGCACGGAATCCAGCACGAGGGCGGGCATGGCTTCATTCTGGGCATAGTCGCACAGGGCATCTGGTCCCGAGCACAACACCGA
>JAUMXF010000058.1:0-10967 GCA_030529235.1 Pseudomonadota bacterium | reverse complement strand
AAGACCGCCGCTTCGCCATGCGGATCCGGGCGGACCGGCAGAAAGAGCCGGGCCAGAAAAAAAGGCAGGGCAAGGATAACCCGTGTCGCGCACAGCTGCGCCATAGTGAATTTTGGCATCTCCACGAAAAAAGGTTCCAGATCAGGAGTCACTTCCAGACTGTCCCATTGGGAGGAGGACGTCAGGACCGTGTGTATCCCGGTCTGCTCCCGGCAGCGGGCTAAAGCTTGGCCATCCAGCGAAGGGTCAAGGTTGACGGCGGTTTTGCCCGCCATCAGCACGGCCAGATTGGCCAGAAGGCCCGGTGCTCCCGGAGGCAGCATGACACCCAGACTTTTCTCGGGCATGCGGCGAAGCGTCCGCGAAAGCTGAAAGGCGGCATGAAAGAGCTTCAAGACGGACAGCCGCTGGCCGGAGAAATCGGCCACAGCCGGACGGCGCGGAGCGCGGGCGGCCACGCGCAGCCAGTTTTCCGGGATGGACTTCCGGCTGCGGGAAAAATCGCTCCAGACAGAGACGGAAAGCAGCCTGACGGCGTTCTTGACTTCTGAAACCGTGGCCGTGGAAGGCAGGGACGGTCCGAAACCGGCATGAACATCCCGCACCCGCTTCAGACCGGAGTTGCGCCGGAAATGCCGGGTAACGGCGGACCACCGGCTGCCCCAGAGGCCGTTCAGATAAAAGGGAATGATCGGGCACCCCGACTGCACGGCGGGTATGGAAAAACCTCGACGGAACTCGCCCAGCTGGCCATTGCGGCTGATGGCCCCCTCCGGAAAAAGCGCCACGCAATCCCCGCTCTTGAGGGCATCGGCTATCTTACGCAGGGCGGCCCTGTTGGCCGCGGGAGAAATGGGAATGGCCCGGTACAGATCAAAGAACCAGCGTATGCCCCGACGGTTGTAATAGGCGCTGGACATGACAAAACGCACGGGCCGGGGAGCCGCCAGGTACAGCATGGCCCAGTCGATCCAGCTCGTGTGGTTGCCAAGCAGCAGCACGCCGCCTCTGGCCGGGAAATGTTCCAGACCGGAAACGGTCAGCCGGTAGCGCAGACCGAAAATGAAACGCAGCACCAGACACAGAAACGGCCGGAGCATGAAACCCAAGGAAAAGGCCGCTCCCAGAGCCATGATTCCGGCCAGGCTCAGGATGAAGGGCGCGCTGCCCAGGTCGGTCATGGACATCAGTACCGTGGCCCCCAGAAAGGACAGCATGAACACGTTCTGGACGAAATTGTTTCCGGCCAGAATGGCTCCCGATTCCGACTCCGGGGCGTTGAACTGGATGAGGGCATTCAGAGGCACCACGAACAGCCCGCCGAAAAAGCCGTACACGGCCAGCAGCGTTCCCAGAACGAAGGTATCGCTCATGAAGGGAATGGCCCCCATGCACACGGTCATGCCGATGGCAGCCAGCGGAACGAGACCCGTTTCGATATGGCTTCTGGACAGCCGCCCGGCGGTCACGGAACCGGCGATAATGCCCACCCCGCCGATGGCCAGAAGTCCCTGGGCCACCACTGTCGAGGTCTCCCCGGCCATTTCCTTCAGATGCGCGCCGAAGGCGGCCAGAAGCACCTGATTCACGGCCCAGAACAGGGACAACCCCAAGACGGACATGCGGATGGAAGGATCACTCCAGAGGTTGCCGAGATTCGTCTTCAGATATGTTCCGCGGACATAGGAGCGCATGTTCAGGCGCAGGTCCGCGTCGCCGCTCCGGTAGGCGGGAATGCGCCAGGCCACGATGGTCTGGGCCAGGGCTCCGGCCATCAGCAGAAAGCCGCATGGCGCGACGGCCATGAGGATCTCTTCCCTGTTCCGGGCCTGACCGATGAGCGTCTCGAAAAGCTGGGAAAAAAGCACGCCGCCGAGCAGGATGGCCACGATGGTCACGGCCTGGACCACGCCATTGGCCATGCCCAGATTGTCCTTTCCCGCCATTTCCCGGATATAGCCGTATTTGGCCGGAGAATAGAAGGCCGACTGGGCGGCCAGAATGAGAGTCAGAATAAAGGCTGTCTCAAACCGGCCCGCGATGTAGGCCACGGTGATGAGCGCTGTCAGGGGCAGGGCGAAGGCCGCTGTCCAGCGCAGGACCAGATGCTTGGGAAAACGGTCGGCCAGAAACCCGGCCGGAGTGAAAAAAAGGATGAACGGCAGCAGAATGCAGGCATTGACGAGAGCCGTCAGCCCGATCTGAGTGGAGCCGTCGTAGCATTTGAAAATCGTGTTCTGAATGACGATCTTGTGCCCCAGATCAATCATGGCGTTGATCAGGACCACGGAGAGGTAAGGAATGAAGCCCCGTGGCCCGGATCTGCGGGGATGCGCCGGGCCGCACCGGAGTATTTTCTTCATGTGCTCAGGCCGCGCCCAGAATGCGCATACAGGCTTCGGTGACGCGGAGGTGGGCGGCAGGCTCCAGTTCCAGCCGGCCGTAGCGGTGCAACACCAGAGGCTGCAGGATGGCGCCCATGACAAGACCCGCACAGAGTTCCGCGTCACAAGGCGGAATGTCTCCATCGCCGATCCCCTGTCCGATGAAGCGGGAGGTGACGTCCATGGGATCGCTTTTCCGGGACAACAGGCGTTCTTCCGGAAAGCCGTGCTGGGTCAGCAGGATGAAGGCGAACTGGTCGCTGTTGTAGGCGTAATAGTCGTAGATGGTCTGAATAGCCAAGCCGAAACGCTGGGCAAAGGGCAAGCGGTCGTCGAAGAGAACTTCCGAAACCAGGTGGACGAACTGGTCCAGCTCCCTGTTAAAGAGCTTCCAGGCCATCTCTTCCTTACCTTCGTAGTGCCGGTACAGAACGCCTTCCGTCACTCCCGCGGCGGCGGCGATGTCCTTGATGGTGGTACGGGTCAGCCCCTTGGTGGCAAACAGCCGGATGGCCGCTTCTTCGACAATTTCGCGTTTCATGGGGGAACGGGACATAGTGCTTCCTTTTTGTGTGAGCGCTTTTTTACGTCTCTTGGCGGACAGGTCAAGAAAAAGGCAGGAATGCTTTTCCCGGAAGATCGGGCTCCGGCGGGCGGTGTCAATGAACCGTGGAGGCTTTCGAAACTCCGGCGCCTCCTTCCCCGCCAGGGGACTGCGCTACTTCAGGCTCCAGATAGAAAATGCCGTACTCTCCGGCCAGACGTTCCGTCACCCGGACCCGCGCCCGGGCGCACAGGAGATATACCAGCGCCGTGTACTTTTCCTTGATCACCAGACGCTCAGGAGCCTTCAGCCCGGCAAGATAGCCGCGCAGCGTCTCTTCCCTTCCGCCACGATCTTCAAGCCAATTCATCTCTTTTCGCATGTAGAACTGGAGGCCATATACCGGAGTAGTCAAAAGCCCCGTCAAAGGGGCCGGGCGGGCCGCCTCTTCCTGGCGCACGATTTCAGCAAGGTGCCGCATGTTCTCCGGCAGTGGCAGTACACCCGAAATCCATCGCATGACGCACAGGACAAACACCGCTACGGCACATGTGGGAAGTACGGGCCGCATGTGCGTCCCGACGCCGCGGTTCAGAAAAAAGGCCAGAAAAAGTGTAAGAGGTACTGAAAGAGGTAAAATATACAACGGCAAGCGGCTCTTGGACAGGCAGAACACAAGCAGCGGCAAAAAGAGCCAAAGCAGGAGAAAAATCCGTATGGACCGCTCCATACCGCCCAGCCGATGCCAGCGGGCCTGTCTTTGCCAGAGAATCCAGAGCCAGTGCGCCTGTCCCAGAATAAGAAGCGGAACGTAAATAAGGAAAGGATTGTACCATTCCGGGTTGCGGTCAAAAGCGTCCGTGGTCACCCGGCCCGCAATTTCCTCCAGCAGATAATAGCTCAACAGGCCGGGGTGCCTCCAGGCCATGAGACCAAACCAGGAAAAAGCGCACACGGAAAAAAGAATCAGACCGGGCAGAGAAAAGATACACAGGTTCCTGAACCGCCACCAATGCCAGGGCAGCAGACAGAGCAAAGGGAGAAGAGCCGGAGGCCCTTTGGTCAGGAAGGCCAGCCCGAAAGCCGCCCAGCAGAGATGGATGCGCCAGTCCGCAATCGGCCCGAAATGATCCTGTCCGTCCGCGCGCGGGGGCACGCCGGGGAAAGCCCAGAAAAGATACAGCGCAACGGCAAGAGTCTCCCACCAGGTCAGCAGCATGTCCGTGCTCAGCATGGTGGCTCCAAGCACTGGCAATACCGAAGAGATGTACACGACAAACGCCAGAAATGCAGCCCGTTCTCCCCAGAGCCTCCAGGCCATCATGGCGGTCAGTACGACAGTTCCCAGAAAGGCAAGTCCGCTGGCCAAACGTACTCCGGCCTCTGTGTTGCCGAGTATTTTGATCCCTGCGGCCATGGACCAGTAGGCCATGGGCGGCTTGGTCCAATGCGGAGCGTAATTGAGGGTCGGCTCCAGATAGTTTCCCGTTTCGACCATCTCCCGGGCGCATTCGGCGTAGCGTCCTTCGGTGGTCTCCATCAGCCCCCGGTTCATATTACCCACGAAAGCGGCGCATACTGCCAGAAAAGCGGCCAGAAACCACAAGATGAGACGATGGCAGAACGATAGCCCTGCCGCCAGCGAGACCGGCCTCATTTCCACCTGATCACACGACCTGTTTTTCATCGGAGAGACAATGAAATCAGCCACAAAAAATCAGCTGGAAAGCATATTCGCCGCCGGGAAGAGATATTCCGGAAAGATCAAAGACTCCCGCACAGGTTTTCAAGAAATGCGGAAATTTTCAGCAGATCCGGGCGCGACGGGTCCAGATGATGCCGGTCAGCCAGAGCGGCGGGCGGAGCATAGAGCAACTCGCACCCGGAAGGCGTTTCCCGGATCAGTATCTTCAGCGGCAAATCCAGAGCGATGTCCGGGGCCGCCAGCATGAGCGGCGTGCCGACGACCGGATTACCAAAAATGACGACGCGCGTCTCCGGCATTTCAAGACCTGCACCGCGTGCGTTCCCAGCGTGATCTATCGTACAGAAAACGGGCACGTTCATCTCCGCCAGACGGCTGAGCAATGCCGCATGCATGTCCGAAACCGATCGATCATAACTTCGTGAATGAAGGGGAGAATCTTTCATCGAGTGGCTCTCCTTGGTCTATCCGACCTAAACATCTTTGACATTTTTTCTCTGTTTTCAGATTCCAAATCTACGCCAATTTCTATTTTGGATATAATATCTCTGTATCAAAATAATGCCCCCGGACGCACTTTCTGTAAGAATCTACATCTGATGAGGCTATCGCCTCATACATTGCCCGGTGCTTATCTATTTGTTCCGGAAGAAAAGACGATAGATTATCGTAGTATAGGGCAATATATGGCCAATAGTAGTTTCCCAAAGAATTCCATGCTCTGAGTAATGATTCACTATACGCACTCTGCACAATTGCAAGATGAAAACTCATATCATATTCGCGCATGCATCTGGGATTATTTTCTTGCACACAGCGTTTCATGTTATCCACACAATGTTTGAGATATTCAATATCAAGATATTTTGATTTATGCTTTATAATACTCCATTGTACAGCAATGGCTTCAATTTCCGTTCTGACATCATAATAATCATCAAGCTGCTCTTTTGTCAGAGTGCGGATGCGTGTCCCCTTGTATGATTCCGTCTCCAGAAATCCTTGTGCAGCGAGATCCCGGATGGCTTCCCGCACGGCGCCTTGGCTTATGGAAAGCTCCTTTGCCAGCTTGGACTCCACCACTTTGTCCCCAGGCGCAAGATCTCCCCGCAATATCGCGCTGACAAGGTATTCCGCAACGTCATCCCGCAGCACTCTTCTTTTCAGTAATTCCCCGCGGTCTAGATATTTTTCCTCCGTATTTTCTTTCCACAACACGCTCATGACTATCTCTTTAACTAAAAATATTTTTTACTCTTTCTATATCAAAGGACTTATTCTGCTTTACAAACTGAGCAATAACTATACATTCCTCATGAATGTATTCCATACGCAGAATCCTGCAATTCAGAAGAACGGGAAAAGAAGCATCCGAAAGGCTGAAAAGAGAAAGAAACCCTTCCCAGAGCAAACTCTCTTCGGGTTTCTCTTCCAATACAACCTGCATACTGAGTGGTGAAAGGCCAATAATCATCCCCCGGTAATGACTTTTTACATCTTGTCCCGCAGAAAGGACCACCGGGATCGAGCATTTTTTTCGGGGAACCTGACGCTTTTCCTCCTCTATGGCCAAAGTTTCATTCCTGACGAGATGACTGGTCAGTATACTTTCAACAAGGAAGGATATGGATATATTCTCAATACGCGAAATTGCCTTGAGCTGAGAAAATATTGCATCTGTCGTGCGGAAGGAAATTTTTGTTTCCTTCTTTGCCGTGTCTTTTGAAATATGCTTCATATGCTGTTGAGCAACAAAAAATGAAATCTTGTAGTATATTATCTCTATAAGATTATAATCCAGGCATCAGAGCCAGTCGAAAAATTTCTTGAATCTGCTGGGATGCCTTTGCGTATCATTCTCCTGTTGCTGATAGTAAAAATAGGCTACCTTGGCTTTGGCCTCCGCCAGACGCACCACCTCCGGCAACTCTGAAAAATTCTCCAGAACATATATATAACGCATCCATGCAGCTTTATAAGATTCCGATTTGAAATAAAAATCGGCCACATAAAGTTCATGTTCAGCCATCATTTTACGACATTTTCCGATATACTCAACGGCCTCTTCTCTGTGTATACTCTGTGGATAATCCTCTACCAGACGCTTCAGGGAAGCGATGGCTTCCTCAAGCCCACTCTGGGGGAGATCAATAGATTTATAGGTATTGTATTTACATATACCTATCTGAAGAAGAACATAATCCACAGATTCATGCCGCGGATGCATGTTCAGGAATTCTTCATACGTATCAGCAGCTTCCATATACTGCTTGTCCAGATAGTAGGCATCACCCAGCATAAGGCGAGCCTGAATGGCGTATGGGCTGAACGGATAACGATCATTCAATCTGTTCAATGACTCAATGGCGCCTACATAATCTTGATCCTGAAGCTGCCCACGCGCATTTTCAAAGAGTTCCTGCGCTGTATCTTCAGGTGGAGTGAGAAAATAATAATCAATAATGCCACAGCCATTGAGGCAGAGGAGCAAAAAAAACACGATCAATTTTCTGAGCATTGGGTGCATCCGGTAGAAAATAAACGAATATGGAAGTTAAGAAAGAAAAAATTGATGAGGTAATCTCATGAAAAAAGATATATCGGGTCAAAAGACATGACTTTCTTTCTCTGAAAAAGAAAATGCCTCCGGCGGATGCTCCTCCAAAATGAAAGACACATCTTGGAAATATTCTCCTACCCGAGGCATTTCTGTTGAACCGGAAAAGACAGCGCTCTAGAGCACCTTGTCCGTCAGCATCTGCTTGAGGCTCGCCTTGGACACAGCCCCTGTAACCTGCTCCACCACGTCGCCGTTACGATAAAGAATCAGAGTGGGAATGGCACGGATGCCATACTTACTCGGAGTGGCGGGGTTTTCATCCACATTCATCTTCACGATTTTCACTTTGCCATCAAGTTCCTGAGCCAATTCTTCGATTACCGGGGCAATGGCTCTGCACGGACCGCACCACGGAGCCCAGAAATCCACCAGCACCGGCAGATCACACTTTAGAACTTCGGCTTCAAAACCTGAATCGTTAATTTGTACTGCCATTATTCACTCCTCACAGAATGTTTTTTCATATAATCAAAGGGTACATTTCTGCCGCGAGGGACGGCCTCGAAGTCCAACCTGCTGGCCAGACCTTCCCCAGCCAAACAACTGCCAGCATATGCTACCATAGCGGCATTATCCCCACAATAGTTTCGGGCAGGAACCAGGAATTTGACCCCGCGACTCCGGGCCAATGCGGCAAACCGTGTACGCAGCAGACCATTGGCGGCCACTCCTCCGGCAACACAAAGGGTTTGTATGTCCGGATACAGAGTCATGGCCCTCTTGGTCTTCTCAAGCAACGTGTCGACCACCACCGTGTTGACCGTCGCGCACAAATCCTTGATTTCCTGAGGAACGGATTCAATTTTAAAATTCCCGTACGATAGGGCGGGCATCGGATTTTTCTGGACGAAATTGGCTACCGCTGTCTTCAGGCCGCTGAAACTGAAGTCACAGTTATCGTTATGCAGGTACGGGCAGGAAAAAAGTTTGGGATCGGCCACTCCTTCAGCGGCCAGAATATCGATATATTTCCCTCCCGGGTAAGGAAGGTTCAGAAGTTTCGCAATTTTGTCGAAAGCCTCTCCAGCCGCGTCATCCAGTGTTTTACCGAGAAGGAGAAATTCATGCGGGCTGGTCATGCGGTAAATATGGGTATGCCCCCCCGATACCAGCACACCGATAGCGGGATATCCTATGGGCGCGGTGAAATTACAGGCCAACAGATGAGCGTGCAGATGATTGATGCCGATGACGGGTATTTTCCAGGCCAGAGCCAGAGCCTTGGCGTAGGCGATGCCGACCAGCAGAGCGCCGAGCAGGCCCGGCCCGCGAGTGACCGCCACACAGTCCGGCTTTTCCTTGTCAAAAGAGCCCAGCACCGAATGCACCAAAGCATCCAGTTTTCTCAGATGTTCTCTGGACGCGAGTTCCGGAACCACACCGCCAAAAACAGCATGCATGGGTATCTGCGTATGAATGGCCTCCTGGTGCAAAGAGCCGTCCGCCCAGACCGCTACGGCCGTCTCATCGCAAGACGTTTCAATAGCCAGACACTTCATGGCCCAACGGACAATTTAACGCGCATCCGCGTAATACCGCTGCACGATCTCCACATCGGACTTGGAGCCCACAAAGAGCGGTACACGCTGGTGCAGTTCCTGAGGCTCGATATCGAGAATCCGCCGAGTTCCATCGGTGGCCATCCCTCCGGCCTGTTCGATGATCATGGCCATGGGAGCTGCCTCACACATGAGCCTGAGCTTTCCGGAAGGCTTGCGCGGATCGCGCATGTCAGCGGGATACATGAAAATCCCGCCATAAAGCAGGTTACGGTGGAAATCTGAGACCAGTGAACCAATATAACGCAGACTGTATGGCCGCCCCAAAGAATTGTCATTGGACTTGAAGTAATCCACTATCTTTCTGGTAGGCTCATCCCAGTACATGGAATAGCCTTCATTGACAGAGTATATCTTGCCTTGCTCTGGAATTTTGATATCTGGGTGAGAGAGCAAAAACTCACCCACGCTCGGGTCCAGCGTGAAGCCATGCACTCCATCTCCCGCAGTATAAACGAGCATAGTCGAGGAGCCGTAAATAATGTATCCGGCTGCGACCTGCATAGCACCTTTCTGCAGTATCTCGCTCAGTGTTACCGCCTGGTCGCTGAACGATGTCCGCCGATATATTCCGAATATGGTGCCAATGCTGACATTTGCGTCAATGTTGGCCGAGCCATCCAGTGGGTCGAATACCAATATGTAGTCGCCTGTGGGAAACCGATGGGGGATTTCGATGAAATCCGCATTTTCTTCGGAAACCATGGCACAAAGCACCCCAGCCCGCTCCATTCTGCGGATGATCACCTTGTTGGCAAAATCGTCCAACTTCTGGACGATCTCACCCTGAACATTGACCTCGCCTGTGACTCCCAGAACATCCAGCAGACCGGCCTTGGACACTTCCCGGTCAATAATTTTGGCCGAGAGAATCAACTCCGTCAGCAATCTGGTGAACCGCCCCGAAGCCATGGGGCGTTCCTTCTGCCGCAACAGCAAATTTTCGACGACCGTCACTTGGCGCATACAGATTACCCCCGATACAGATAAACAAGGTTGTCCGCAGCCATACTCCTGATCCAGTACAGACGTTGCCCATCCACACGGGAACGCCCGGAATACTTTCTGCTTCTGCCCAGCTTTTTCAGAAGAGGGGCAAAAGATTCCGATTTATCCGGATGCTGAACCAGCTCCTCGTTCACAGCCAAAAACATATCTGTGGAAGTAGAGTCAGACATAACCCGATCAACATTTATCTCCACGACAACCGTCCTGAGGCGGTCAGGACCGGTCTGACTGGCGTGTACAAGCAGGCAGCGTCCATCATGCTTCAAAATAATGCGTTTTTCGCCTTCCCCCATCTGCTCCAAAAGGTTTCTGACTGCGGCGTCATAGCCCAGATACTCGTCCCCTGAAACAAAAAGCAAATCATTATCCAGAAGCGCCATGAATTCGATCCAGGGATGTCCAGCCTTCTGGGCATCGATCCAGGAACTGTCCGGGGATTCACCGCCCAAGTCCAGCTGATCAAGTAAGCGTACGAGGCGGCTGTCGACCAAGTAGTAGTTGTCCAAAAAAACAGCCGGAATATCGGCGGAAGCGGCATCCTCGTAGTCAATGGAGGCCACCGGGTTCACGTGTTCGTCATAGTACTGTTTGGTGACGTGGACAGGTCGACAGGCAAAAAGAAAAAAACAAATAGACACCATGCAAAAATATTTCATCTCATCCTCGTCAGCCTGCTGAAGAGCCCGTGCTAACCTTTTATGGCTCTGCTTGTCCCGGCTTATGTGGTGGGAGTCGATCGTTCCTCCAGTCTGGAGGCGAGAGAATTCAGTACGTCGTAGAGTCTGGCATTCTTGTCCGAGGCCTCACCGCCCGGCAGTTCTTTGCGCGCAGCAGCCCTCAGATCACGAATTTCAGCGCGCTCATTCTCGTCAAGAGGAGCATCGAGCAGGTCGTCGTAGATCTTCACCGCCTGCGCGAACTCTCCCTGAGCACACAGGAGCTTGGCCATGGTTTTTGTCTTAATCCCCGAATTCAGGCACAGAAGCGTCACTTCCTCCGCATCCAGATCCGTCCCTGACTCTACTGGAACGGGTTCAGGCGCTGTTTCCTCGTAACGGGAGATTCCCATGGACACGAGTTGGAGAAGATCAAAAGCCTCGCTCCGCGCGTTTCTCTCAAAAACAAATGAGGCCAAGGACAGATCCGG
>JAUMXF010000057.1 GCA_030529235.1 Pseudomonadota bacterium | reverse complement strand
TGCTCAGCTCACACAAACATCTGAAAAGCTGGACCAAGATATAGAGCGCTACAAGGCCTTGGTTGCAAAACTACCAGAGCTTGAGCAGAATTTGAGTGCACAGAAGAAAGAGTTGTATTACGCAATGACTCTTCTTCCAGAAGATGCCCGTGCCCTTGAGTCGCTGTTAGCCTCTTTTGAGAAGCTGGGACGGGATGAGCATGTTGAGTTTGTTCTTTTCCAGCCAGGCCCTGAGCAGCAAGCAGATTTCTATGCCACGAGGACTGTACAGTTACAGATCAGTGGGACATTTCATCGCCTTCTTACATATTTTGATCGTCTCTCCCGCCTAGATCGCCTGGTTACAATCCAAGATGTAACATTTTCCCCTGTTTCGGATCTTTCTCCTACAGAGAAGTATTTGAATGTGAATTTGGTGCTGCAGGTGTACAGAGCTCTCACAGAAGCGGAGATAAAAGCTCGGGAAGAACAACAAAAACAAGCTGAAAACAAAAAATGATTATGAAAGACCTAAAAATTACTCCTAGTATTTTTTTTATAGTTTGCTTCATTTTTTTAGTGCAATGTTCTTGGGCTGAAGAGCTTGATAACGCTACGAGTACTGCATTGCCGGATGATGAGATGCCGGGGTGGGTCACGCCCTACTATTCGCCATATGAGGCAAAGAATAAGACTGACCCCTTCGTTTCTTTTGTAAAAGTTCGTGCCTATGAGCTGTTGGAAGCTGCAAAGAGGGCGAAAGCCCAGAAGAAAGTCTCCACGCCGCTTGAAACTGTGGAGGTACATACTCTAAAGTTGATTGGTATTATCAATAAAGGTAATGGCCAAACCGCAGCAATGGTAGAACTGCCTGACGGAAAGGGTTACCTGATTCGGCCAGGGACTATTGTTGGCCTGTATGATGGCGTTGTGAAAGAAATAAAAAACGCTACTGTTGTGGTTGAAGAAAATATCATGGATATTTTTGGTGAATCTAAACAACGCACAATAAATTTAAGATTACGCCAAGAGAAGGAGTGAGCAGATATGAGGATGCCTAAGTCCACATTCAAACTTGTGAGTGTTCTTTTTTTTATTGTTGCGTTTTCTTCCTGTGCTGCGAAGTCAAAGGATGTTGCTAATCTACCATCTGAGAATTCAGGGAAGATGGTTACCCAGACGGATCTTTCTGGGGCATTGGCTATTTCAGAATCTTTAGGAAAAACTATTATAGATATTCCTGTGTCACCTGAAACTCAGCCTCACGCAAAATACGACAACTCAAACAATATAGTCGTATCTTTCGCCCCTCCGATTGCTCATTTTGATATCCCTGTGTTGGACACATCTCTTGTTAAATCCGTTACAAAATCAGATAGTAATGGATTGGTTGACTCAGTAACTGTTTTTTTAGGTACAAAGAGTAAATTTTTGCTTTCCAAACAGGGGGAAAATATCGCACGGCTTATGCTGGTGCCGGATGAGATCCCCGTAACTTCTCCGCTGCCGACCAACTACATTTCTTCTCTGGATTTTAGGGAGAGCAAGGAAGGATTGCAGATCACTGCATATTCGAGTCTCCCTTTTGAAGTTACACCCAAGGACAGGGATGTCTTCCAGCTTCAATTTGCCAAAGCTCAGTTTTTAGAGAATTTACTCAAAAAATATGATCTCAGTCAGCTGAGGACGCCCATTAAACATGTACTTGCTCAAAATGGTGATGGTGGAGCGCTTTTATCTCTTGCAGGAGTAAAAAATCCCGCACTTTCTATTCAGCGAAAGAATGACGAGACAATTATTCTTGTCAAGGTCAAGAATGAATCCATGGGGAGAAGCAAGTCTCCCAGAACTTCTGGAAAAACCAAGACTTCTCCTGATGCCAATGCGTTGGATACTGCAAATGATGCAGAACTTCAGGAGCTCAACACTCTTTTTCCCGGGATGAAGGAGCATTACACTGGCGAAAGGATTTCCATAGATCTTCAGGATGCTGATGTTGAACTTGTATTGCGGCTTATTTCCGAAGTCAGTGGCTATAATCTTATTCTTGATGACGAAGTTTCCGGAAAAATTTCTTTGAAGCTTGTGGATATTCCTTGGGATCAGGCTCTTGATCTGGTCCTTTTACAGAAAAATCTGGGCGTAGTCATGAAGGGCAATATCATGCGCGTTGCTTCTGCCGCCAAGCTCGAAGCCGAGCGCGCACAGCTTCAGAAGGCTCGTGAAGCAGCGATACAGGCCAAGGCGAGTCTGGAAAATCTTGCTCCTCTGAAGACAGACTATATTCAGATCAACTATAGTACTGCCGCGGACTTTGAAGGTAAGGTGAAGACATTTATATCGCCTCGCGGCTCTGTTTCCTCTGATCCGCGTACAAATATTCTGATTGTTACAGACACGGAAGCTACGCTGAAGCGTATCAATAGTTTTATTAAAAAGCTCGATAGAGCTGAACGCCAAGTCATGATCGAAGCCCGCGTCGTATATGCCACGGATGAGTTTCAGCGTAGTCTGGGGGTCAAGTGGGGAACGGGTTATGCCACGGAATCAGAAGAGAACCGGCCCAATGAACAGTGGCGCGGCGGAGTCGGAACCACTGGTCTGAATATGATTAATACGGTAAACGGCATCACTCTCGGCGGTTCGATAGGAAAGTATCTGGGGAAAGATCTTTTCGCTCTGGATGCTTCGCTGCAGCTTGGTGAAGCGAAGAATCTGGTCAAGACCATCTCTTCACCGAGGATTTTGACCCTGAATAACAACCGCGCAGAAATTCAGCAGGGTACGAAGCTTGCCACGGCCACGGAGTCATCCAGTGGTGGCACGACTACGGAATATGAAGAAGCCGTGCTGCGCATTTCTGTGTTGCCGCAGATTACACCAGACAATAAGCTGATTCTGGATCTTGAGATCAATGATGACAGCCCGAAAAGTGATGGCCGGGATATCGACACCAAGCAGACGAAAACCAAGATGATGGTCAATGACCGGGAGACGATCGTTATCGGCGGTGTCCAGAAAACCACGGAAACGACGGGGAGTAACAAAGTCCCCGGCGTCGGCGATATACCGGGTCTTGGGTGGCTGTTCAAGAATACATATGACTCCAAAAGCAAGGCTGAGTTGTTGATTTTCATACAGCCAAGGATTTTATAAGTGATGCGATATGATTTCTGACTTTATATAAGTTTTTGGAAGAGCATTCATTTATGATTGGAGGGAGTGTTTTTACGCTGCCTCCAATCATTTTTTGGATTTTTTATGTAATGTGATGCTACTACAGGAGATCAGATGAGTTTTTCTGGTTATAAAAATATATTATCTGTTAAACTGGGAGAAATTGCATCCCAAGTGGATATATATGTTCATGATAAGACTGGGGCGCGTATTCTTTCCGTATGCAATGCGGATGAAAATAAAGTTTTTGGAATTACTTTTCGGACTCCTACTGAAGATTCGACAGGTGTAGCACATATTCTTGAACACTCAGTACTGTGTGGATCCCGTAAGTATCCGGTGAAAGAGCCTTTTGTGGATTTGCTGAAAGGCTCTTTGCAGACATTTCTGAATGCCATGACTTACCCGGACAAGACATGCTATCCTGTCGCCAGCCAAAATCTGAAAGATTTTTACAATCTGGTAGATGTATATCTGGATGCTGTTTTCTTTCCACGCATTTCTCGTGAAATATTTGAACAGGAAGGGTGGCATCTGGATCTGTCAGAGGCAGGAACGCCATTGACCATCAAGGGAGTGGTCTACAATGAGATGAAAGGGGTATATTCATCACCGGACTCCTGCCTGGCCGAGCTTTCACAGCAGTCCCTCTTCCCGCAGAACACATACGGGTTGGACTCTGGCGGTCATCCTTCGGTTATTCCGAGCCTGACCTACGAGAAATTTCTGGATTTCCACCGCACTCACTATCACCCGTCCAATGCCTGGATTTTTTTCTATGGAGATGATGATCCGGCAACCCGCCTGGAACTTCTGCGTGAATATCTGGACCAATTCGAATCGCTGGAGACGGCTTCTGCCGTCGCGGTGCAGGAGCCTCTGAGCACTCCCGTGCAGATATGCCAGCCTTTTGAAGCCATGGGCGAGGATGAGAGCGGCATGTTGACCATGAACTGGCTGCTGCCGGGTGAGAAAGATCCTCAGACAATTCTGTCGTGCAGAATTCTGGACGGGCTGCTCACCGGGATGAACGCCTCTCCTCTGCGTCAGGCGCTGATCGAGTCGGGCCTGGGTGAGGATCTGACCGGAGTAGGGCTGGAGCACGAAATGGCCCAGATGTATTACTCCGTGGGCATGAAGGGGGTGCGTCCTGAAAACTTTCAGGCCGTGCGCGACCTCGTCACAGATACGCTGAAGCGCATTGTGAAAGATGGTTTTGAGCCGGATCTGATTGAGGCCGGCATCAACTCTGCCGAATTCGACCTGCGTGAAAACAATACCGGATCTTACCCGCGCGGGCTCATGGTCATGCTGCGCTCTCTGGCGACCTGGCTGTACGATGATCAGGCACCTCTGGCTCTGGTGGCCTTCGAAGAGCCTTTGGCCGGGATCAAGAAGCGTTTGGCGGAAGGAGAAAAGGTCTTTGAGGATCTCATCCGCCGCCATTTGCTGGAGAACCGGCATCATAGCACAGTATTGCTGACGCCGGAGGCCGGGGTCGCGGCCCGCATGGAGCAGGAAGAGCAGACGCTGATCCGGACCTTGCGCGACAAATGCGGCCTGACCGATGAAGATCTGATCCGGCGTACGCGTCTGTTGCGTGATATGCAGGAAACTCCCGATGCTCCGGAAAGTCTGGCTCTGTTACCCGTGCTTTCCCGTGCGGACATCGATCCCAAAGTGCGGGTGGTACCCACCGAAAGGCGGGGATGGGAACAGACTGTGGCGTTGCTGCATGATCTGCCCACCAACGACATCTGTTATATGGATCTGGCTCTGGATTTGGGTGGCGTACCTGACAGGCTGCTGCCTCTGGTGCCTCTGTTCGCCAGGGGGCTGACGGAGATGGGTACCACCAGAGAGAATTATGTTGCCTTTTCCAAGCGCATCAACAGCAAAACGGGCGGAGTTCACGCGCGCAGTCTGGTTTCCCAGCGTGAAGACGGACCCGAGCCCTTGGCCCGGCTGGTCATGCGGGCCAAGGCCGTGTCCGGGAGGACTGGGGATATGCTGGATATTGTGCACGACGCCCTGATGCTGACCCGCTTCGATGACCGCGAGCGGTTCCGGCAGATGCTGTTGGAGGAAAAAGCCGGGTTCGAACAGGCGCTCATTCCTTCCGGGCATCATTTTGTGGGGTTGCGGCTGCGTTCCTGCTTCAACCGGGCCGACTGGATGCAGGAGCAGATGGGCGGCATAGAGAATCTGTTTTTCCTGCGGGAGTTGGTCCGGCGGGTGGAAGAGGATTGGACCGATGTTCTGGAGGACCTGGAAACCTTGCGCCGTTTGGTGGTGCGCAGACCCGGAGCGGTGCTGAATCTGACGGCCGGAGGGGATTTTCTGACGGCACACGAAGAGCGTTTTCGCGGTTTTCTGGCGCTGTTGCCGGAAGAAAACGGCCTCACGGCAGCGGAACGTTCCGGGGAGACGGCCTGCTTGCATGAAGGCTTAAGTATCCCGGCTCAGGTCAATTATGTAGGCAAGGTCTGCGATCTGCGCGGATATGCCTCGCACGGCTCCATTCTGGTGGCGGCCAAGTATCTGCGGACCAGCTGGCTGTGGGAACAGGTGCGCGTGCTGGGCGGAGCCTACGGCGGATTCTGCAACTACGGACGCCTTTCCGGTCTGATGAGCTTCGGCTCCTACCGGGATCCGAATATCGTCTCGACCATCGAGGCTTTTGACGGCAGCGGGGCTTTTCTGGAACGTGCGGATCTGGATAACGGCGATCTGCTCAAGGCCGTCATCGGCACATCCGGCGATCTGGATCCGTATCAGCTGCCGGATGCCAAAGGTTTCGCCGCGCTGACCCAGCATCTGGCCGGGGTGACGGATGAAGTTCGCCAGCGCATTCGCGACGAGGTGCTGGCCACCGAGCCGCGCCATATCCGGGAGCTGGGAGCGGTGTTGCGTGAAAAGGCGGTATCCGGTCTTGTCTGTGTACTCGGAGGAGAAGAGGCTCTGGCTCAGGCGGCCGAGCAGGGCGTGCGGTTTTCCAGAACGCTGCGGGTGCTGTAGCCAAAGCCGCTTGACTTACAGCCAAAAGGCTTTTTGCCGCAATCGTAGAACCCTCGCGGATGGAGCCGTCCGCGAGGGTTTTCCATTGGTCGGGACTTCAGGTGGCCGGATGTCAGACCATGTTCATGCGCTCCAGTACGAATCCTGTCGCGTCCCGGCGCAGGATATTGATGCAGGCATAGTCTTGCTCCAGCCGGAAAACATGTTGCAGGGGCATGCCCAGCACACGGCACAAAATGGCCCGGTTCACACCGCCGTGAGCCACGATGGCCGTGGTATTTTTTCCGGCCGCAATGTCCAGAAAGGCCTTCCAGGCGCGCTCCTGCACCACCTGGAAGCTCTCGCCTTCAGGTGGCGCACAGCCGGCCAGATCGCGGCCGCGCAGTTCGTATTGCCCCGGAAAGCGGCGGCGAACCTCGGCCACAGTCAATCCTTCCCACAGTCCGAGAGAAATTTCGCGCAAATCCGCATGTATCTCCGGCGCCAGCAGGCTCCGGCCCAGGATGGCGGCGCTCTCCACACAGCGGGACAAGGGACTGCACACGATGCGTTCCAGACCTTTGTCCGCTAACCTTCCGGCCAGGGCGGCCATCTGATTCCGGCCCGTTGCGGTCAGAGGCAGGTCGCGCTGGCCCACAAAGCGGCGGGGCGAGCTTTGCGGGATTTCCCCATGGCGCAGCAGATAGATGGTGCTCACGGCATTTCTTCCAGAATGTCTTCGATATTCCGCCCCGTCCGGGCTTCCACCAGCCTCTGCACGGCCAGGGCATTCTGTCTGCGCCCGAGGATCGCTCGGTGGGCCGTTTCATCTCCGGCGTAGAGCGCGAGCTTTTGCGCGAAACGTTCTTCCACGCTGACGCGCAAGGAACCACAGATCAGCTTGTCGGCCAGACAGACGATTTCCTTTTCCGTGATCCGGCCGTCATCAGGAGGGGACGCATCCCGATGGGCGGCCACGGCAGCTGAGAGTCCGCCCAGCCCCAGTCCGTCAAGCAGGACGGCTCCGGCGGTTTCATGGTCTGGAACGCCCTTGCCTATATCGTGCAGCAGGGCGGCGTTATGCGTAAGGTCCATATCCAGTTCCGTTCCGTGGCGGTTCAGCGCCTCGGCGATACGCAGAGCCGCGCTGGCCACGGCCGCTCCATGGGCCAGACCCTTTTCCGGCATGTTCAGCCGGGCCAGGGCCATGGCTTCGGCCCGTTCGCCAGTATCCAGCCGTCGGACCTTGTCCGCCAGCCGGGCCATGTCTTCAGGCCGGTCCGCGTCCATGAGTATGCCCCGGTCCCAGACTGGCACTTCCTCCACATGGCGTCCGGCCAGGAATCCGCGCAGGCCGCCTTCTCCGGAGTAATCCAGAAGTTCCGGAACAAGCCGGGCCGGGAGCAGCACCGGATGCCCGCGTTCGCCCTCGAAGCATGGGCAGGCGGGAGCCTTGTCGGCCGTAAGCAGCATCCTGATGGTGGCCGGGCGGACAAGCGGAATATCCACGGGCAGCAGGAAAAAATCGGTTTCGCTCGTGGCCGCCGCTGCCCGCACGGAAGAAAACATGCCGCGCTTGTAATCCGGGTTGTGGACGGTCTGTACGCTCAAACGGCTGGCTTCGGCCCGGACTTCAGGTGCGCGGTGTCCGGTGATCACGCGTATGTCTTCAACGCCCGCCGCCCGGAAGGAGGACACGCACCATTCCAGCAGCGTGCGTCCGCCAAGATGCATGAGCGGCTTGAATCCGTTCATGCGCGAGGAAAAACCGGCCGCCAGAATGGCCGCTTCCGGAAATGGGCGGCTCATGCGCGGCTGGCCCGGACGGCCACAAGTTCCGCCACGACACTCACGCCGATTTCTTCGGGCGTCTCGGCGCCGATATCAAGGCCGATAGGGCTGTGGACCCGGTCCAGATCGGCCTGGGTGAAACCCTCCTCCAGCAGGGAGGCATACACTGCCTCGCGTTTGCTCCGGCTGCCGATCATGCCGACATATCCGGCCCGCGTGCGCAGGGCCTGGGCCAAAACATGGCGGTCGTGCAGATGTCCGCGGGTGACGATGACCACGTAATCGCCCGCGTCGAGGCTGCCCAGGCAATCCTGGAAATTCTCCACCACGCGCACTTCTCTGGCCTGGGGAAAACGCCCGGCGCTGGCGAATTCCGGACGGTCATCCAGAACAACCACGTCGAAGCCGGTAAAATGGGCCAGATGGGCTATGGCCCGGCCCACATGGCCCGCCCCGGCCACATGCACCGTCACGGGCGCGGACAGGGGTTCGGCCAGTACGCGTGTGCCTTCCGTTTCCAGGCGGAAGGGCCGCCGCGCAGCGGCCTTGCGGGCCAGTTGCGTGCGCAGGGCGGCGGGCAGCGTGGCGGCCGTTGCATCCGCTGCGGTCCACAGCGCCAGAAAAGGCGCCGCCCCGGCCGGGATGACGGTCAGCAGCATGGGATGGTCCCGGTGGTTCAGGGCGTCCTCGAAAAACGGCAGGTCCGCCGGAGTGAAGCGTTGCAGCAGAATCGTGACCTCGCCGCCGCAGACCATGCCGCTTTCGGCGGACTGGGCGGCCGTCAGTTCAAAGGACAGGATGCGGTATTTTTCGGGAGCATGGAGCAGTGCCGCAGCCTCGTTCAGGCACGCGCCTTCCACCGCGCCGCCGCCGATGGAGCCCGTGAAGGTGCCGTCGGCGAGAACCAGCATGCGCGCTCCGGATGAGCGTGGCGAAGAGCCCGAATCATCCACGATTCCGCACAGGACGGCCTTTTGTCCCTGCCTGAGCACGTCGGCCAGGGTTTCCACCAGTGCTTTCATGATTTCCTCCCGCGCCGGTCAGCGATAACGCGTTTCATGGTATGCGATGGGGAAAAGGCGGCCACGGACGAGACGCAGAGTCTTCCGTGCGCCGCCATTTGGGTCAGTGGCGGGATGCCGGTGAGCGCCCGGAGGCATTCTGCCGTGGAGGCTTCCGTGCGGGCCAGCATCTCGATATCCAGCGTGTCCCCGTCATCCGTATCGCGCAGCACCGCCCGGTAGTCCAGCAGGCCCTCCAGAGCGAACAGGGCGTCATCCAGAGTCTGGCTATCCAGCGAACCGCCGTCCAGACGGACGAGGTTCCGGCGTCCCCGGATGCCGTAAATTCTCGCCGTGGCGCCGCCGCACCGGCAGACGGCGCGCGTGAGCCTGGCCGCATCACCGGTGCGGTAGCGGATGAGTGGCATGGCTTGGCGGTTCAGGGTGGTGACGACCACTTCGCCTTCCGTGTCGTCAGGCAGGGGGCGGCCGCTTTCCGGGTCCACGATTTCCACCAGCAGGTCGGCCTCGCGCATGTGGCAGCCGTCATGAACGGCGCATTCCACGCCGCCTCCCAGACCCGTTTCCGTGGCGCCGTAATGCACAAAGGTCTCGCATCCGCAGATGTTTTCCATCCGTTCGCGCAAGACAGACGGGGCGTAGTCCGAGCACAGCAGCATGGTCCGCACTGCGCCGCGGGGCAGGCCGTACGACAGGGCCAGCAGATGCTGGGGCAGCCCCACCACGCACGAAAAGCCGTTCTTCAGGACGCATTCCGCCATGCCCGGATCAGGAGGCCAGTACCCGGAAGCGGAAACGCCGCCTCCGGCCAGGGCCCGGATGAGCAGGTCCCCCGTGCTGTCGGGACGGTCAAAGGGCAGCAGAACCAGCACCTTGTCCCGGCCGCCGGCAAGGGCCGCCATGCCTTCCCGGAAAAATTCCAGGGTGCCTTCAAGGTCGGCGCGGGTGAAAAATATCCGCTTGGGCGCGCCGGTGCTGCCCGAAGTGTGCAGGGTCATGACGCGGGCCACGTCGCCTCGGGACACGCACAGCAGTTCATCCGCATGGGCGGCCAGTTCCCCGGCCGGGAGCAGGGGCAGACGGCTCAAGTCCTCCCGGCCGCGTAAATCCCCGGCGTGGATATCGAGGCGCTGGCGGTACCAGGGGCTGTTTGCCCGGGCATGGGCCACTGTCCGGCGCAGGGCGGCCATCTGCGCCGCCTCGATCCGATTCCGGTCCAGAGGAAGAGCCAGATTCAGGCGGCGGGCGGTCAGGGCGTCAACGGGCGTGGGACGCACAGGCCGCCGGTGTTCTTCCGGGAATTTTGCGGATTGGTTCTGTCTGCCCACTGCCGCGGTCCTCACTGCCCGGAGTTTTCCCGTCCGGGCCGGTACAGGGGCCGCCCCGAGCGGGAAGTCAGGTTGAAGGCGCAAAAGGGAATGAGACGGCCGTCGGGCCGGGCCACATGGATGCAGCAGCCGCGCAGCCGTTCCAGATTGAGAGTCCAGGCGTCCTGAAAAGCCATCCCCGAAATGCTGAATACATGGGTGCGCGCCCGGCGCAGAAAGCGGTCCAGATCATCGCCGTCTTCCCCGTCCGGTGGAGAATCCGGAGCGGTCCACTGTCTGGCCGTGACGGCGATGGACTTCAGAGCCCCGGCTTCGGCCGGCTGCGGGGCGCAGTCGCAGCGGGCTGTTCCAAGGCGCGTGAGGCTTCCGTCTTCCTGAACCAGAAAGCGGCCCGAAAAGGAGCACAGGGCGTGCTCGCATCCCGGCGGCAGGAAGTCTTCGGTCCTGACCAGCCCCCGGCTCTGCCGGGCCAGGCCGGTCATGATTTCCGGCAGAGTGACGTGATCCGGGACAAAATCGGCGGGAACGCGGCCGAAATAGCTCATGGGCTGAAAATGCACGCCGCGCACATGGGGCAGGCGTTTCAGGCCGAAGCGCACAAGCTCCCAGAGCTGATCCAGATTCACACCGCGTCCGATGGTCGGTACCAGAACCACGCCCAGACCCGCCGCGGCCAGATTTTCCACGGCCCGGCATTTTGCTTCCAGCAGGTCCCGGCCGCGCAACCGCCGGAACACGGCGTCCGTCACTCCGTCGAATTGCAGGAAAACGGACGACAGCCCGGCATCCTTGAGCAGATGGGCCAGCTCCGGTTCCCGGGCCAGGGCCAGACCGTTGGAGTTGAGCTGCACGAAGGAGAATCCGGCCTTTCCGGCCGCGCGGACGATATCCGGCAGGTCCTCGCGGACGGTAGGCTCTCCGCCCGAAAGCTGCAGGTTGCAGCCGCCGGTGCGGTCCATGATCCGGCCGAACATGCGGCGCAGGGTCTCCAGGTCCGGGTCCGGCGCGTTGCCGCCGCTGTCGGCGAAGCAGACCGGACAGCGCAGATTGCAGCGCTCCGTGACTTCCACCAGAGCCGTGCAGGTACGCTGGGCGTGGGCGGAGCACAGCCCGCAGTCGAAAGGGCATCCGCGCCGCGTCTGTTCGCGCGGGCCGCCCGGAAAGGGAATTTTGGGCCGGACCCAGCCCGAGAAAGGCGGGTCGCCGCGCCAGACGGCGGCGGAAAAGAATCCGTGTTCGGGGCAGTGTTTTTCCAGGTGCACGGTTTCGCCGCGCTGGACAAGCTCTCCCCGGATGCGGCGCAGGCATTGCGGGCATACGCTGTCCGCATGGGACAGGCATCGCTTCGGGGCCTGTTCAGGCATGGGGGGCGTCCAGAGGATCGATGCCGTTTTCCGCCAGCAGGGTCATCACCTTGCCGAAACATTCCGCCACCAGACCGCCGCAGGTCTGCGGATCGGGTTTGCCGTCGTCCACAATGTCCGCGCAGCGGATGCCGCCGAAACGCTCCCGGGCGTATTGCTCGAACCATTCCGCCAGTTCCGCCTGCATGAGGGGCAGACGTTCGTGGGCTTCCTCTGCCGCCGCGCCCTTGCCCGCGTACCAGGACAGCAGACAGGCCGCGCCGGTCAGCGTTCCACAGGCTCCCCGGCTGGAGGAAAAGCCGTAGCACAGCCCGGCCATGGCCCGGACCAGACCGGGGTTGTCCACGCCGCACTGCTCAAGACCCAGAAGCATGACGACCTGAGCGCAGCAATAGCCCGCATGTCCCAGACGCAGGATGTCGAGATCGTAGTCGCTCATGGAAAACTCCTTGTGTTGGCGGCGAGGCCTGGGTCTTTCAGGTTTTCATTTTCTGAAGGCGCGGGCGGCCGGGCGGGGACTTCGGGTTTTCGTACGGCCACCAGCAGAAAGAGCCCGGGACGGCTGGATTGCGCCGCCCGGCAGGCCTCGGCGGCCGTTTTTTCGTCGCCGGTCACGGCCCGCCAGAAAGCGTGCAGAGAACCGTGGCGGAAAACGAACTCCGCCGCTGTCCGGGCCAGCAGGGGGGAGTGGTCTTCCAGCGATTCCACGGCAAATCCGGCCGCTTCCACCCGCTTCCGGGTATCGTCCAGAGTGGCGGCCTGGGCGAAGCAGCAGCGCACGGGCCAGGAGCTGTCCGTTGCACCACGCGCAAAAATATCGGAGAGAAGAAGTCTGCCTCCGGGTCTGAGCACGCGGGCAAATTCCGTCATGGCCCGGCTCTTGTCCGTCAGATTCCACGCGCATTCGCAGATGACCAGATCCATGCAGGCCGGGGCCAGCGGCAGGCGGGCCAGATCGCCCCGCACAGCCTGAACGCCCGTCTTGCGCGCCTCGCCGAGCAGAGTGGCATCCAGATCGAGCCCCAGGGGGAGCAGACCGCACTTCCGCAACAGGGCCAGAGTGGCGCCGGTCCCGCATCCGGCGTCCAGCGCCATGCCACCGGGTTCCGGCGCGGCCAGTTCCAGCATGCGCCGGGTCAGGAACTCGCCGCCGGGGCGCAGAGCCGCTCCCAGAGTCCGGCGTACGGGATCTGAGAGGTGCAGGGTGGTCATGTCGTGCCCGGGATGCATGGTTTGCGCTCTTGTCGGAGCCCGCTTCAGGGCGCCCCGCGTCATTTGTCTTCCAGCAGCTGTTCCACTTCGAGCATGCGGCCCATGGCCAGCGCTTCGTAGATGAAAACCCGTCCGCACACGGGACAGACCGGCAGCTCCACCTGGAAAGAACCGCCCAGGTAGGTCAGTTCGGCCTTGCCCGGTTCAAGACGCGCGCCGCAGGGCCGGCATATCCAGTTCATGTCCTCGGGCAGAAAACTGAGGCTCATGCGTCCTCCTTGCCGATCCGCATGCGGTGGCTCCAAGCGTTCAGAATTTCGGAGCCGCTGTCCAGAGGCCGGTATTCCACCCAGAAGGTGACTTCGCCCAGCCGGGCCGAAGCCACTTCCCGGCCGTCTTCCCCGTGAGTGAAATATTCTCCGCTTTCTCTGGCCCGGAAAAGCACTTGGCGCAGATCGTCCTCCAGAATGCGCCGTTTTTCCAGCAATTCGGCCACGGGCCCGGAAATTAAGAGAGGCAGGCCTTCCCATGGAGCGGCAGGAGCTGGCGGCCGTCCGCAGCCGGAAAGCAGATCGTTTTTCAGGCGGCGGCGGTTGGCCCGGCGCGTGGAAATGCCCGCCGGAGGCTCACCAGCCGGATGGGCTGCATCGGGGAAGAGCACGTCGAGCATGTGCAGGATGGGCTTTCCGGTTCTGGCCAGCTGGTCCCGGCACATGGCGCAGTAAGTCAGAAAGCAGTCGTCGCTCTGGGCGGCTCTGGCTTCGGCCGTTTTCCGGGCCAGATCGGGATTGGCGCTGTCCATGAGCCCGCCGAAACCGCAGCATTCGGTCAGTTCGCCGGACATGGGAAGCGGAGCCAGGGGCTGCCCGGCCTTTTCCAGCAGAGTGCGGACGGCCGCCCGGGTCGGGCCGTCGTGGCGCGCGGTGCATGGGTCCGACAGGGCCAGCGGGGGGCTTGGGGCAGCCGCCCCTTTCACGGGATATTCGGCCAGAAAGGTCCACACGGACAGCACTTCAAGGCCGGGCAGGTGGTCGCGGAACATCTTCAGGCATGTGGAACAGGCGGCCAGAATGCGCGGCCGCCCGGACTGTTCCCAAAGCCGCCGGAGATCGTCGCACAGGCCGGAAAATTCCCCGGTCCGTCCGGACCAGTGAGCCGGAGCGCCGCAACAGTCCAGCCAGACTCCGGTGGCTGGCTCCAGTTCCAGCAGGCGCTCGTACAGCCGCGCGGTCTGGTCCGGCCGGATGCCCGCCAGCTGACATCCCGGAAAAAACAGCACCGCGCTTTTGTCCTGTCCCGGACCGTGGGCCAGCAGCGCGCCTTCTGACCTGGCCGAACGCATTTCCTCCAGAGCGAACCAGTGGGCCGAGGGCGGCATGCGTTTTTCGCGGACCATCTGCCGCCGGGCGTCAAGGCACATGTCGGCCATGGAAAAGCCGTTGGGGCAGAGGACTTTGCACTGCCCGCACAGGGCGCAGGAATTGATGAACTTGTTGGCCTGACGCGCGCCCTGGACAATGGCCGAATTGTTGAACACCCGCCGGGCGTAGGTTTTGGGGTAGGCACCGTATTCCCTGAGGTACACGCAGTGGCGCACGCATTCCAGGCACTGGCAGTCGATGCAGCGCGAGGCTTCCTGCGTGGCCTCCTGAGGCGCGTACCCGCCGGGCTGTGCCGGCACGATGCGTGGCTCGGGACGGATGCCCTGAAGATTGGTGAACAGGTCCGTGTGTCCAAAGCGGGGAAAGACGCGGCTGGCCGTAAGAGACGCGCCCT
>JAUMXF010000056.1 GCA_030529235.1 Pseudomonadota bacterium | reverse complement strand
TGTCCAAAAACTACACGAATCAAGCCTGATTATAAAGTTTGCAAACACACCCTAGCAGTCGTAACATTCTCCTGCCGTTACGCTCAGTCCTGTAAGTTTTTCAATTTTTTCCCGGTACGAGTCGAAAAAATGGCAGCGGGAGAAAAATACATAGGAAAAATCGCCGTTTCTGAACCTCAGCCCCATATTACTTCCGCCGCTTCCCTTTGCCGGTAAGATATTGAGGATGTCGATATGTTCCACATCAGACAGATCAAATATCTTGCTGTATTTCTTGTCGGCAAACCCAATTTTTGAATTCTTCTTGTCCATCCATATTATTGGAGTGGTGTTTTGTGGTAATCCTTTTGGCCTGTATTTTATGCTGTCATCATTTTTGTAGTCGGAGTCATCGCATACTGCGACCATTTCCTCGTCAATGGTCAAATACCCGCTTATCTCCATATTTTCTTCGTATTCGGGATTAAGCAGCAAGTGGGGATATTCTCTGATGTTTTCTACAGAAAGTGACATGGCGATATTATTATATTCTGTATGCTTTTCATAAGTTCTGCACAGTGAAAACCGGATATCATCCGCATAAAATGAATAATGGCACTGCTCTTCCCTTTCATAGGATATGATTCTGGATTCTTCCGGAAAATCGTGCATGAGTCTGTTTTTTATCTCGAGGTAGGCTTCTTCAGAATTACTTCTCTCAAAAAAATCGATGCAGAAAAACAGTGCAGGCACATCATTTCTTTTATTTTCTGAAAACAGCAGATTGCTCAGGAGGATATTTCCCATCCTGACAGGATATAGAAAGCTACGCGTTTCGGCATGCACGTTCGGGCTTCTGATCAGATTGCAATAGGGTTCATCCCAGCTGATGAATTCTTTCCCGGGAGACTGAATCTCAAGCCCGGCTCCGTAATCCCTGAAACTGCCGTCAAGTATCCTGTGCGTGACTTCGGGCGTTTCTTTCTCTTGCGGAGCCTGGCCGTTATTTCTCCGGATCATGCGAAGGATTCTGCGTATCAGCTTCATGGTGCCTCGTGAAAGAGCAGGCAGTGCAGATGGGGCCACAGTGGACGGGATGTCTTCCGGCCGTGCTCACGGATGTGGGGCGCATTCGAGGGATTCGTCTTCGGTCAGTTCGCCGCGCAGATTCCTGGTCATTTGCATGCGTATTTCTTCCGGCGGAAGCCCCAGACTGAACAGGTAAATCATTTTGGTCAGAGCCGCTTCCGGGGTCATGTCCGCCCCGGACACCACTCCGCAGGCGGCCAGAGCGGATCCGGTCTGGTAGCCGCTCTGGTTCACCGCACCCCGCAGGCATTGCGTGCAGTTGACGATAACCACGCCCCGGCCGCAGGCTTCGGCGAGGACGGCCATGAGCGCCCGGTCGTCCGAAGGGCCGTTGCCCATGCCGTATGTTTCGAGCACCAGCCCCTGCAGGGGGGAGCGCAGCACATTGGCGGCCAGCTCCGCGGAAATGCCGGGGAAGAGCCGCAATGCGCCTACACGGGCTTCGGACAGGGCATGGACGGTCAGCTTCCTGGCCGTTGCGGGCGGCGCGCAGGGCCGCCGGGTGCGGATGGTCACCCCGATGGTCCCCAGGTCCGGGTAGTTGGGGGAATCAAAGGCCTGGAAGCCCGCCGCATCCACCTTGGTGGCCCGGCAGCCGCGCAGCAGACGGTTGCCGAAGCACAGGCAGACTTCGGGCACGGGGGCCTGGGCGATGATCATCAGGGCGGTGAGCAGGTTGTCCCGGCCGTCGCTGCGGATCTCGCACAAGGGGATCTGGGAGCCGGTCAGGATGACGGGCTTGTCCAGCCCTTCCAGCATGAACGGCAGGGCCGAGGCCGTGTAGGCCATGGTGTCCGTGCCGTGGATGACGATGAAGCCGTCGAATCCGGCGTAGAGTTCCGCGATATCCCGGGCGATGATCTGCCAGTGCCGGGGGCCCATGTTGGAGGAATCCAGCAGCGGCTCGTATTCCCGGATGACGTAGGCGGGCATTTCGGGAGCGGAAAAATCGGGCATGGCGGCCATGAGTCTGCTCAGATGCCCGGCTTCGGGGGCGTAGCCGTCGGGGGTGGGCTTCATGCCGATGGTGCCGCCGGTGTACAGAATGGCCACCCGTTTTTTCACGGCATCTTCCATCCGGCCAGCTTCCAGTGGATGAATTCCATCACCTCTTCATGCTCGTTTTTGCCCGAACCGCGAACATGCAAGGGTTCGCCGAAGGCGAAGCGCGCCGGCAGTTCCGGGCGGATGGGGCCGTAGTCCTTGCAGAGGGTGCCTATGCCCCAGGCGTCGGTTTTGAGAGCCAGGGGCAGAATCGGCACTTCGGCTTTTTTGGCCAGCTTGACGCCGATGGAATTGAAGGCTTGGCGGTTCAGCTCCATGGTGCGCGTGGTCTGGGGAAAGACGATGACGGAAAGCCCCTCCCTCAGACGCTTCGTTCCTTCTTCCATGACCGTCTTGAAGTCCTCGCGCGGATTGGTCCGGTCCACGACGATGGGCGAGATGGCATTGATGACGCGCCGGAAAACCGGGTAGGTGGTCAGGCTGCGCTTGAGCACGAAGGTCACGGGTTTGATGGGGGCCAGCAGCCCGGGCAGAATGAAGGTCTCCAGAGTGGACATGTGGTTGGCCACAATGACGCAGGGGCCGGGCAGACCGGCAAAGGCTTCCAGATTTTCCACATGGAAACGCAGGCCGCAGGCTTCGCAGCCGCGCCGGAAGGCCAGGCTGTCCTCGGCCCATTGCTCCATGGAATAGCCGTTCCGGGTCCGCCATGCGGCCCGGAAGACAATGACCATGGTGCGGGCGTAAAAATTCAGTGTGGGCCAGATGCGGGCCGGAGGGACTGTGTTTGCGGCTGCTGTGTTCATGGTGCGGCTGGTTTGCGGGTTTGGCCCTGACGGGCGGTGCGTGAGGACGCTACCCGAAAACGCGGGCCAAGAAAAGCCGGCGTCCCGGCTGGCGGGCCGGGACGTGACGGCATCTGCGGGAGGACTTGCGCGGCCTTTCGAGTTTACAGCACCTGAAGGAGCTTGGCGAGGATGTCCTGAAGCTGCCGCGTTTCTTCCGGGGTCAGGGCCGCCTGCAGGTCGCGGGTCAGGTGCAGGTGGTGATTCTGATGCTCCTGATGCAGGGCCTGTCCGGCTTCGGTCAGGGTGACCAGAATGGAGCGGCGGTCTGTCTCGTGAGGAATGCGGGCGACCAGGCCCTGTTTTTCCAGACGGTCCACGTTGACGGTCAGGGTGCCGGTGGTGATGCCCATTTTCGCGGCCAGTTCCTTCATGCGCAGCGGACTCTGCTGTCCCAGAATGGCCAGAGTGTGCATCTGGGGCAGGGTGATGGCGCTGTCACGGACCACGGCCTGTTCCCAGGAAGAGAATTTTTCATAGAATTCGATGAGCAGATCGCTCAGCTCTCCGGTTTCATGCATGGCCCGCCTCCGTCTGGCATTCCGCGCTGGAGCGGACCTCCACAGTGATGCGCAAGAGGCCCGGAACATGGGCCAGCAGATTCCGGTAATGCTCCGGCGGCCGGGGACTCGGGTCTTCGACAGTTAGTTGCGCGGCCAGCCCGGCGGCTCCCACGCTCCATACATCCAGACGGCGGACCCTGGTCCGGCCGTCGGTTTCCAGACGCTCGCACATGTCCCGCAGGAGGGACCGGTCCGCGCGGTAGTCCAGCAGCACGCGCGATGTTTCGCGGAGCAGCCCCAGAGACCACCGTCCCACCAGCAGGGCTCCGGCCATGCCCATGAGCGGATCCAGCCAGGCAAGGCCCAGGAATTTTCCGGCCAGCAGGGCGAAAATGGCCAGGATGGAGGTCAGGGCGTCGGCCAGAACGTGCATGTAGGCCGCTTTCAGATTGTGATCGTGGGCGTGCAGATGGTCTTCGTCCCGGAGCATCCAGGCGCTGACCAGATTGACGGCGAGTCCGAGAACCGCCACCGCCGCGGCCTGGGCGAAGGCGATGTCCACGGGAGTGAAGAAGCGCATGACGGATTCCGCGCCCATATACACGGAAACCAGAAGCAGGCCCACGGCGGATGCGAATCCGGCCAGGGTGTTGATCTTGCCCGCGCCGAAAACGAGATCCGGGTTGTCGGCGTTCCTGCGGGTATAGATGTAGGCGAACCAGGCCACGGCCATGGCTCCGGCATGACTGGCCATATGCCAGCCGTCGGCCAGCAGGGCCATGGAGCCGAACAGCCAGCCGGAGATGATCTCCACGGCCATGGTGACGACGGTCAGCCAGAAAACAAAGCGGGTGCCGCGCTCGCCGTGGTCGTGATCGTGGTGGCAGTGGGAATGGTGATGATCGTGCATGGCGGTTCCTCTTGGGCATCATAATGTTTGGATGTCAAAATAAATATGCTCAAGTATCTTGTCTGTCAAATTAAATTCAGGATGTGTGTGAAAGGGCCGGATTGACAATCAGGGCGGGCTTTGAAAATCCCGGAGAAATTACTTCAGGAGGCGGACCGTGCAGGACAAGGAAGGCGTTTACTATTACCCGTATCCCAACAACAAGCGCATCCGCATGTATGTGCGGGAGCAGGACGGCGTCATCGAATTCCGGCTCAGTAACGCCGATTATCCGGAAATCTGGGAGCGGCACGGCTGGCTGGACATGGATATCATCCGGCGCGGGGCGCAGATGTTCGCCGAACGCAAGGCCCAGGGCGATCCGCTCAAGATCTACGATCTGGAAACGGCGCGGTATCTGCTGCGGGAAGCGGGGAAAAAATGACGCGGCCCGGGCCGGAAACCATCCTGCGGACAAAGGATGTGCGGGTCCGGATCATGCCGCTCGATCCGGAGGATTCCGTGCCCTGGCATGCGCATGGCGCGGTCACGGACCACATGTTCTGTCTGTCCGGGTGTATTTGCGTGCATGCAGCCGAGCCGGACGAGGAGTTCCGGCTTGCGCCCGGCCAGCGCTGTTCCATTCGTCCCGGCCGTCCGCACCGGGTGACCGCGCTGGCAGGAAAGGCGACGTATCTTCTGGTGCAGGGCGTGGGCGAATACGATTTCCAGCCGCTTTCGCGTTCATGAACATTTTCCGCCCCGGTCTGATTCAGGTGGCCGGCATCCGCTCGGTGGAGGAAGGCCGCATGGTGCTGGACCGGGGAGCGCATCTGCTCGGCTTTCCCCTGCGCCTGCCCGTGCATGCCGAGGACGTGTCCGAAGACCGGGCCCGTGAAATCATCGGCGTTCTCGGTCCGGCGCGCTGCGTGGTCATCACCTACGAGGACGATCCGCGCCGTCTGAAGGATCTGTGCCGCTTTCTGAACGTGCGCGCGGCCCAGATCCACGGTTCTGTTTCTCCAGATGTGCTGGCCCGGATGAAAGCGGATGGTCTCGCCCTTGTAAAAAGCTACGTGGTGGGGCGGGACAGCCTGCCGCCGGAGGAGTTTGTCCGGGCCTACGCGCCCTTCTGCGACGCCTTCATTACCGATACCTTCGACCCTGCCTCCGGGGCCAGCGGAGCCACCGGCCGGGTGCACGACTGGGCCGTCAGCGCGGAACTGGTCCGCTGTTCTCCGCTGCCGGTGCTGCTGGCCGGAGGGTTGCGGCCGGAAAACGTGCGCGCGGCCGTCGCCGCTGTGGCTCCGGCGGGCGTGGATGTGCACACCGGCGTTGAAGACGCTTCCGGCGCCAAGGACTCCGGGCTGGTAACCGCCTTCGTGCGGGAGGCCCGGGCCGGGTTCGCCGGTCTGGCGTCCTGAACCCTCCGCATTATCCCGAGGCTGCGGAAACGCGCGGGCTGACATTCAATCTTCCAGAATATCCACGCTCTGTCCGTGCCGCAGCACGAAAAATTCTTCCGGCGGGAGACCCGCACGTTCTCTGGCTTCGGCCAGATCCACAGGGGGCTGATCCAGCGGTTCGTCCGTGATGCCGTGGAAAGTTCCCCAATGAATGCCCAGGCTGCGCCGGGAGCGTATGTCCCGGTGAACCTGCACCGCCTCTTCCGGGTTGATGTGCTGATTGTGCATGAACCAGCGCGGCTCATAGGCCCCGATGGGAATGGCCGCCAGGTCGAAGGGGCCGTACAGGCGGCCGATATCCCGGCAGGCCGCGGAATATCCCAGGTCCCCGGCGAAGAAGAAGCGCATTCCGGCCGAGAGCAGGGCGAAGCCGCCCCACAGGGAACGGTCCGTGTCCCAGAGGCCGCGTTTGCTCCAATGTTGCACGGACACGAAGCACACCTCCAGGCCCGTGCCGGAGTCCGCCGGAAGGCGTTCGTCCCAGTCCATGGACCGGACCTGCGCGTGCGGCATGCGGGTGGCGAACCATTTTTCCAGTCCCCTGGGGACGGCGAACAGGGCATCCGGATTGCGCGCAGCCAGCGCGCGCACGCTGGGCAGATCGAGGTGGTCGTAGTGGTTGTGGGAAATGAGGACCATGTCCACGCCGGGCAGTTCGTCCAGACCGAGCCCCGGCGGCTGCCATCTGCGGGGGCCGAGGCCGGGCACGGGCGCGGCGTAGGCGGAGAAATGCGGGTCCGTCAGGATGTTCAGCCCGGCCATCTGGACCAGCAGGGTGGAATGCCCGATCCAGGTCACGCGGCCCCTGGGCGCACCGGAGTGGAGGCGTTCCAGGTCCGGCGGCACCGGCGACAGGTCCGCCTTGGGCGGTGCGGGGAGCCCCAGTCTGCGGCGTTCCCGGTTCCAGCGCAGGAGATCTCGCAGGCCGGGGCGGCCGTGCGGGTATCTGTTGCGGAAAACAGGGCCGGGCGCGCGGAAAATGCTCCGGAACAGGCTGGCTCGTCGTTTCGTCACGGCGTTGGTGATTCCGGGCTGTAGTGCATGGATTCTTCCGGCCGGCGGCTTCGTCTTTATGTTGCCCGCCGGTTCGGGAGCGAAGCGGCGGAAAAAGGCCCCGCCCCCGGCCCTTGTGCTTGGCGGAGTCTGGCTGTACACCGGGCCATCATGACCGTCAGCCATCTTTTCATTTCAAGGACAGTTCCGTGCCGTCTTTCGAGATAAAGGGCAAGGTCGCGCCCTGTACGCTCTTTCGCCCCCTGACCACCGATCTGGCGGTTTTGACCCGCGACGTGGAGAAACGTCTGGGAGAAACGCCGGAATTCTTCCGGAACATGGCCGTCATCGTGGATTTTTCCGCTCTGGGGCAGTTGCGCGAAGGGATGGACCTGACCGGACTGGTGCGCCTGCTGCGGGAAAAAGGGATGATGCCTGTGGGCATTCAGGGCGGCAACGAATTTCACGAGCGTCTGGCTCCCAATCTTCATCTGGGAGTGTTCCCGGAAGGACGCCAGTCTCCGGTCCGGCCCGCTTCCGGCGAGAAGGCGGGTCATGAAACCCTGGTGGTGGACAAGCCCGTGCGCTCCGGCCAGCAGATATACGCCCGGGGCCGGGATCTCATTGTGCTTGCCCCTGTCGGACCGGGGGCGGAAGTCATCTCCGACGGAAACATCCATGTGTATGCCGCCCTGCGCGGCCGGGCCCTGGCCGGAGTCATGGGTAACGAAAGCGCGCGGATATTCTGCCGGGAACTGCGCGCGGAACTGGTCTCCGTCGCCGGGCTGTACCGGGTCAGTGAAGACATGCCGCAGGAAACGCTCGGCGGGCCGGCCCAGATCCGTCTGGCCGGGCGGCAGCTGCTGATCGAATCATTTTGACAGGACCAGGAGGGACTGTGGGGAAAATCATCGTTGTGACTTCAGGCAAGGGCGGAGTGGGCAAAACCACATCCAGCGCGTCTCTGGCCACGGGACTGGCCCGCCGGGGCATGCAGGTGGCGGTGCTCGATTTCGACGTGGGCCTGCGCAATCTCGACCTCGTCATGGGCTGCGAACGCCGGGTGGTGTATGATTTCGTCAATGTCATCCAAGGGGACGCCACGCTGCATCAGGCGCTGATCCGGGACAAGCGCGCGGAGAATCTGTACATCCTGCCCGCGTCCCAGACCAAGGACAAGGAAGCCCTGCGTATGGACGGCGTGGAAAAGGTGCTGGACGAGCTGTCCGGACGCTTCGATTTCATCATCTGCGATTCGCCCGCGGGCATCGAGCACGGCGCGCTCATGGCCATGCACTTCGCCGACGAGGCCATTGTGGTGACCAACCCGGAAGTGTCCTCGGTGCGGGATTCGGACCGGGTGCTGGGACTTTTGCAGAGCAAGACCAGGAAGGTGAAGGAAGGCGGCAGCGTGAGGGAGCATCTGCTCCTCACCCGTTACGACGCGGAACGGGTGGCCAGGGGCGAGATGCTCAGCGTGGCCGATGTGGAGGAAATTCTGGCCATTCCCCTGCTTGGCGTCATTCCCGAGTCCAAATCCGTGCTGGCCGCGTCCAATTCCGGCGAGCCGGTCATTCTCGACGAGGAGAGCGACGCGGGCCAGGCCTACGCCGATGCCGTGTCCCGCCTGCTGGGCGAAGATGTGCCCCACCGGTTTGTCACGCCGTCCAAGAAGGGCTTTTTCGCCCGCATTTTTGGAGGCTGACCATGAGCATATTCAGCTACTTCCGTTCCAGGAAAAGCAGCGCCGAGGTGGCCAAGAACCGTCTGCAGATCATCGTGGCTCACGAGCGGGCCCAGAACGGCGGCTACGAGTTCCTGCCGCGCCTGCGCCAGGAACTTCTGCTGGTGGTGCAGAAATACGTGCATGTGGAACTGGAGCATATCAAGGTGGACGTAAACCGGGATGGAGACTGCGAAGTTCTGGAATTCAACGTCACCCTGCCGGACAAGCGCTGACGGCGGGTACAGCCCCGCCGGAGGAACGGTTCGGGAGCCTGGTCCCGGATCTGTTTTCAGGCCGGATTGCGGACAACACCCGCGATCCGGTCTGTTTTTTGGGCGATACAAGGCAAAGTCCGGAGAGCCGGAATGCCGGGAATTGGCTGGCTTTCATCCGGCCATCATTCCCGGGGCGGAGAGTCCCTGCCGGAACATCCGTTTCTGTGGCCGCATGGCCGCCGCCGGGTCGTGCCGGGTGCGGGGACATGGACATTCAGGCCGGTATAAATTGACACGCTGCCCGCGCCCCCGTAAGAAAAGAAGCCATTTGCCATTGCGTTCAGGAGCGCCACATCCAGCAAGGAGAAACGGATTCATGGCAAACATCATAGTCATGGGAGCCCAGTGGGGCGACGAGGGAAAGGGAAAGATCGTCGATTTGCTGACCACGGAAGTCGGGGCCATCGCCCGGTTTCAGGGTGGGAACAACGCCGGGCACACGCTGGTGGTGGGAGGCAGGAAGACCATTTTACACCTCATCCCGTCAGGCATCCTGCATCAGGACAAACTGTGCCTCATCGGCAACGGCGTGGTGCTGGATCCTTTCGTCTTCTGCCAGGAACTGGACCGGCTGGCCGCGGCCGGTGTGGATGTGAGCCCGTCCCGGCTGCTCATCAGCAAGAAAACGCACATCATCATGCCTTACCACCGGGCCATCGATGCGGCCCGCGAACAGTTCAAAAGCGGCTCCGAGAAGATCGGCACCACGGGTCGGGGCATCGGACCGTGCTATGAGGACAAGGCCGCGCGCATCGGCATCCGGGCGGCCGATCTGGCCGACGAGGCCCTGCTCCGCCGCAAGATTGAAAACGCCCTGGTGGAGAAAAACGCCCTGCTCCACGGGTTGTACGGTCAGGAGCCGCTGTCCGCCGAAAATATTTTCGCCGAACTTCTGCCCGTGGCCAGACGCCTTGCGCCCTATCTCGGCGACGTGTCCGCAGCCATCCAGGCCCATCAGGACCGCGGAGTGCTGTTTGAAGGCGCTCAGGGCACGCATCTGGACATCGATCACGGTACCTATCCTTTCGTGACGTCCTCCAATACCGTGGCCGGCAGCGCTTCGGCCGGAGCGGGCTGTACGCCGCGCATCTTCGACCGCGTGGTGGCCATCGTCAAAGCCTACACCACGCGGGTGGGCGCGGGCCCTTTCCCCACGGAGCTGTCCGACGCCCCCGGCGCGTACATGCAGAAGCAGGGCGCGGAATTCGGAGCGACCACCGGGCGGCCGCGACGTTGCGGCTGGCTCGATCTGGTGGTGCTGCGCGAGTCGCAGCGTTTAAACGGCCCGACGGAAATCGCTCTGACCAAGCTCGACGTATTGGGCGGCCTGGATGAACTGCGCCTGTGCGTGGCCTACCGGTACAAGGGGGCCGAGATGGAGTATCCGCCGCAGGAAGAGAATGCCATGGCTCACGTGGAGCCTGTCTACGAGACCATGCCCGGCTGGAGCGGTGATATTTCCGGCTGCCGCGCCTACGGCGATCTGCCGCAGGCCGCCCGCGACTATATCGGCCGTATCGAGGAGTTTCTGGGCATCCCCGTGCGCATTGTTTCCGTGGGACCGGACCGGGATCAGACCATTCTGCGCTGACGCCATGCCCCTGTGGGACTCCACTCTGAGCGGCCAGCCCCGGATCGGCGGATTTCTGGAGCGTCTGGCCGCGCATCCGCCCAGTTCGCTGCTGCTGGAGGGCGGCACGGCAGGCGAACGTCTCTGCTTCGGCCTGTTCTGGGCGGCGCTGCTGAACTGCCGGGCAGAACGGCCGCCATGCGGCGTGTGTCCCATCTGCACGCAGATTCAGGGCAACGCCTTCCGCGACCTGATACTGCTGGACGGCGGGGAAGCCTTCATCAAGGTGGAGGACATCCGTGAAATCCGCTCCGCACTGAGCGACCCGCCATCCGGCTCCGGCCGCCGGGTTGTCATCCTGGCCGAGGCCCAGGTGCTGGAAGCCCCGTCAGCCAACGCCCTGCTCAAATCCCTGGAAGAACCCTGTCCCGGCAACGTCTTTGTCCTGCTGGCCCCCAGCCGGGAGGTGCTGCTGCCGACCCTAGTCTCGCGCAGCTTTACCCTGACGTTGCGCTGGCCCAGGGCGGACCGGGAAGACCCGGAGCTGCGGGACTGGATGCAGGCCCTGAGTGGATTCATCCAGTCCGGCCGGGGCGCTTTTCTGGAATGGACCGCAAAAAAGGGCGGTGTGGATGCGCCGCTGGCCGGACGCATACTGGGTGAAATTCAGCGAGCTCTGGTTCAGACCGGCTACGGCGCGCCGCAGACGGATTTGGCTCATCTGCTGTCCCGTCTGGACGCTGCCGCCGCGCGCCGGGCTGGAGTCGTCGCCGACAATGCTCAGGAAAGCCTTGCGGCCGGAGCCAATGCCGGCCTGGTTCTGGAGTGGACGGCCGTCCGCCTGTGGAGTCTGGCGCATGGGCGGGTGTGAATGGCCATCTGGGCTTGCCATGCGTGAATCGGGCATATCCGGATATCCGCCTGAACCAGAGCCCGGGCCGCGCGTGCATTGTCCATATTATCTTTCATGTGGCAACTCTGTGAATCTCTTGCGGAACGACCATGCGTGAAATCATCCTCATCCAGATTTCTGGCGCGGACCGGGACGGCCTTCTGGCCGAACTCATGGCCCGGTTCGCAGCCGCCGGAGTGACCATCCTCGACATCTGCCAGTCCGTCATCCACAATGACCTGTCCCTCGGCGTGCTCGTCGAGGTCCCCGGACGGGAGGCGGGATCGCCGGTGCTCAAGGATCTGCTGTTCTGGGCCCATCATCAGGGCCTGAACCTCAAATTCACGCCCGTGTCCGAGGACGACTACGAAAGCTGGGTCGCCATGCAGGGCCGCAAGCGCTACATTCTGACCCTGCTGGGGCGGACCATCTCCGCGGCCAACCTCGAGAGTCTGGCCCGGATCATCACCGGGCACGGGCTGAGCATCGACGGTATCAACCGTCTTTCCGGCCGCCGGTCCTTCGTCCATCCTCCGGCCACGCCGCGCTCCTGCGTGGAGTTCTCCGTGCGCGGCACGCCCACAGACATTTCGGCCATGCGCGCGGCCCTGCTGGAGCTTTCGCGGGAGCAGGCCATCGATATCGGCTTTCAGGAAGACAACGTCTTCCGCCGCATCCGCCGTCTGGTCTGCTTTGACATGGATTCCACGCTGATCCGGGCCGAAGTCATCGACGAACTGGCCAAGCGGGCCGGGGTGGGCGAAGAAGTGGCGGCCATCACCGAACGGGCCATGCGCGGAGAGCTGGATTTCTCCCGGAGTCTGCGCAAGCGGGTCAGTCTGCTGAAGGGCCTGCCTGAATCGGTGCTGGCCGAGGTGGCGGCGGCCCTGCCGCTGACCGAAGGCGCCGAGCGTCTGGTGCGCACCCTGAAGAATCTGGGCTACACCATCGCCATTCTGTCCGGCGGGTTCGGATATTTCGGCCGCTGTCTGCAGGAACGCCTGGGCATTGACTACGTCTATGCCAACGAGCTGGAGATACGAGACGGCGCGCTCACCGGCGGTCTGGCGGGCGAGATCGTGGACGGGCCGGGCAAGGCCCGGCTGCTTCGGGAAATCGCGGCCAAGGAGCATATTTCTCTGGCCCAGGTCATTGCCGTGGGCGACGGCGCCAACGACCTGCCCATGCTCGATGTGGCCGGGCTGGGCATCGCCTTTCACGCCAAGCCGGTGGTCCGGCAGGGCGCGGGTCAGGCCATTTCCAATATGGGGCTGGACGGCGTGCTCTATTTTCTGGGCCTGCGGGACCGCGAGACCTTCGAGCACTCGGACGCCAGGGAGGACTGATGGGCAAACTGCTGCTGCTTTTCATCGCCGTGCCCGCGGCGGAACTCTATGTGCTGATCACCATGGGCCGGGTCATGGGCATCATCCCCACCATCCTGCTGGTGTTTCTGACCGCTCTGGCCGGGGCTGCCTTGGCCAAGCTCCAGGGGCTTGCGACCATGTTGCGCATCCGTGAAACTCTGGCTCAGGGCTTCATGCCGGCCGAGGAGCTTCTCGACGGTCTGCTCATTCTTGTATCCGGCATCTGTCTGATCACTCCTGGGTTTCTGACGGACATCGCCGCCCTGCTGATGCTTTTGCCCGGGCCGCGCAATGTGTTCAAACGCTGGCTCCGGAAGAAGTTCGATCAGTGGCGGCAGAGTCCTGACGTGCACATCAGGTTCGACCGGTAAGACAGAACGGCTGCGGAGGCGCTGGAAAAGCGCTCCCGCGGTATTTCCGGAGCAATCATGATCTATCGCACTCTGAAGTCCTGTCTGGACGATCTGGAGCGTACCGGCCGGTTGATCCGTATCGATCGGCCTGTTGACCCCTGTCTGGAGGCAGGAGCCATCCAGCGCCGCGTTTTCCGGGCTGGAGGTCCGGCTCTTTTGTTCAGCCGGGTGAAGGGCTCGGATTTTCCCATGGCTGCCAATATTTTCGGCACGCTGGAGCGCACGAAATATATTTTCCGCTCCACCTTGCGCCGGGTGGAAGCCCTTTTCGCGGCCAAGGCGGATCCGGTCGGCATATTGAAGCGGCCCCGCCTCTGGCCGGAGCTGGCTCTGGGCGGCTGGCACACGCTGCCCAAGGTTGTTCGCGACGGTCCGGCCGTGGCCCGGCAGACGACCATTTCGCGCCTGCCGCAGCTGGTTTCCTGGCCCGGGGACGGGGGCGCCTATGTGACTTTGCCTCTGGTCTACACCGAAAGCCCGGCCCGGCCGGGATTCATGGGGTCCAATCTGGGCATGTACCGGGTGCAGCTTTCGGGCAACGAGTACCTGCCGGACCGCGAAGTCGGGCTGCATTATCAGATTCATCGCGGCATCGGCCCCCATCACGCCCAGGCCATCGAGCGGGGGCAGGCGCTGCCCGTGAATGTCTTTGTGGGCGGGCCGCCGGCCATGACTCTGGCCGCCATCATGCCTCTGCCCGAGGGCATCGCCGAAATTCTGTTCGCCGGCGTGCTGGGCGGACATCGCATCCCCATGATCCGGCGTCCGGGCGGGCTGCCCGTCCTGGCCGAGGCCGATTTCTGCATCGAGGGAAGCATCATTCCCGGAGTCCAGAAACCCGAAGGCCCTTTTGGCGATCATCTGGGCTACTACAGTCTGGCGCACGACTTCCCGGTCATGCGGGTGGAGCGCGTGCATCATCGCGCGGACGCCGTCTGGCCGTTTACCACCGTTGGCCGGCCGCCCCAGGAAGACACCATGTTCGGGACGTTCATCCACGAACTGACGGCCGGACTGGTCCCGCAGGTCTTCAGCGGCGTGCACGAAGTACATGCCGTGGACGCGGCCGGAGTGCATCCCCTCCTGTTGGCCGTGGGCAGCGAACGCTATGTGCCCTACGCGGCCGACCGCCAGCCTCAGGAGCTCATCACCAATGGCCTGTCCCTGCTGGGGACGACCCAGACCTCTCTGTCCAAGTACGTGGTCATGGCTGCCCGCGAGGACGCGCCGGAGCTTTCCTGCCGCCGGGTGCCGGAGTTCTTCCGGCATGTATTGGAGCGGCTGGACTTGTCACGCGACCTGCATTTCATCACCCGCACCACCATGGACACATTGGACTATTCCGGCATCAGCCTGAATCAGGGTTCCAAGGCGCTTTGGACCGCTGCCGGGAGCCCCAAACGAGCTCTGGATACGCAGCCGCCCAGGGACTTGCCCCTGCCGGATGGGTTCGGCGGGGTGCGGTGTTTTGCGCCGGGAATTCTGCTGCTTGAGGGGCCGCGTCACGGCATGGAACGGGACACGCACGATCCCGGCATGGAGCATTTGTGCCGCGCGCTGGAAAAAACGGAAGGTATGGACGGTTTTCCGCTGCTGGTGGTGGTGGATGATGTGGAATTTACAGCCGGGTCATGGGAGAACTTTCTGTGGGTGACCTTCACCCGTTCGGACCCGGCCACGGACACCTACGGCCTTTTCACCTTTACCCGCTGCAAGCACTGGGGCTGCCGGAACATGGTTCTGGACGCCCGTCTGAAGACATACCACGCGCCGCCACTGGCCGATGTGCCGGAGATCGAGAAGAAGGTGGACGAACTGGC
>JAUMXF010000055.1 GCA_030529235.1 Pseudomonadota bacterium | reverse complement strand
AACCCGCGACCCTCAGCTTGGAAGGCTGATGCTCTAGCCATTGAGCTACTCCCGCCCGAGAGATGCCGGAGCTACTGCATGCTCCGGCCAGCGTCAAGGGCGTTGTGCCCTGCCCGGAGAGGCAGTAATATCTCGGCGATGAAAACCAGCCACACAGCCATCTCCGACTGCCAGCCTTCCACCGCTTCGCGCCTGACCGGGTTGATTCTGGCCGGAGGCGAATCCTCCCGTCTGGGCCGGGACAAAACCGCTCTCGTTCATGAAGGCCAGACTCTGCTGGAGCGCTCGTCCGGACTGCTCTCCCGCCACTGCGCCCCGGTGTTCATCTCCTGCCGGCACCCCCAAACCATCCACCTGGATATGCCCCTCATCGTGGACCAGACACCCCGCGTAGGACCGGTCGGAGGAATCGTCACGGCCCTGCGGCAGCGGAAGCGGCCGCTTTTTGTTCTGGCCTGCGACCAGCCCTTTCTGCGGGACAGTTTCATCACCCGGCTCATGGCTGCCCGCGAGGAACGGCCCGGGCACTGTGTCATGACCACCTGGCTGCAACAGCGCACTGGTTTCATCGAGGCATTGGTGGCCATCTACGAACCGGCCGTCCTGCCCCTTCTGGAAGATGGTCTGGCCCGGCATGAACACAAGCTGAGCCGCCTTGTGCCGGAACGCCTGCGCCATCATCTGCCCTACGGTGAAGAGGACGAGCCGTTTTTCTTCAATATCAACTTCCCGGAAGATCTGAAGCGGCTCTCCGGGTGATCAGGCGGGACGAAGCTCTTGCAAAGAAAATGTGAGACTATGTTCCGGCCTCACAATTCGAAAGGAGTAAGGCTTCGCACGCCCTTGTCCGTGACCAGCACGGTCTGCTCGAACTGGGCCGAAAGGGACCCGTCCGCCGTGACCACTGTCCAGCCGTCGTCCAGACGTTTGGTGGGCCAGCCGCCTGCGTTGATCATAGGTTCAATGGTAAAGACCATGCCCGGCACCAGTACGATGCCCTGCCCCGGCCGCCCGGTATGGGGCACCTGCGGCTGTTCGTGAAAGGCATGTCCCACGCCGTGGCCGACCAGCTCCCGCACCACGGAGAAACCGGCGTTTTCGGCATGGGTCTGAATGGCGTGTCCCACGTCTCCCAGAGTCGCGCCGGGGCGGACGGCTGATATCCCCAGAGCCAGGCACTGCCGGGTGACATCCACCAGACGTTCCGCCTCGGGGTCAGTCTTTCCCACCAGAAACGTACGGTTGGCGTCGGCGAACCAGCCATCCAGAATGCTGGTCACATCGATGTTCACGATATCTCCCTCGGCCAGTTGGCGCGGGCCGGGAATGCCGTGGCAGACCTCGTTGTTGACGGACACGCACACGCTCTTGGGAAAACCGTGATAATCAAGAGGCGCGGGCACGGCCCCATGAGTCAGGGTGAATTCGTGGACCAGCGTGTTCAGTTCTTCGGTGGACACGCCCGGCCGGATGTGTCCGGCGGCCATCTCCAGCGTCCGGACCACCAGTTGCCCGGCCCGGGCAATGCCGCGCACGGCTTCGGCGTCCTTGAGACGGATGCGGTATCTTTTCCAGTACTCCTCGGCCACGGAGGCGGGAGATTTCCTGCGGATCGTTTTTTTCTTTGCGTGACGGAACAACATGTCTCTCCTCAAATAACGTGATGCGTCCGGCCGGACAGGCCGCTCGGGGTTTCTTGTCCCAGAACCCCGCCCCTGTCCAGAAGTCCGGGTTGCGGCCCGGACCGCTTTGGGACATGGATCTCCGAAAAAGGAGGTTCTCATGACCACTATCCGCATTTCCGGCATGTCCTGCGGCCACTGCACCGGCTCCGTAACCAAGGCGCTAAGCGCCATTCCCGGCATCTCCAACGTCCAGGTCTCTCTTTCCCCCGGTCAGGCGTCTTTCGACGCGGCCCCTGAAGTGGACCTGAAAGCGGTGGTCCAGACCATTCGCGATCTCGGCTTCGAAGCGGAACTGTAGTGCTCAAAAGCCTGCGCAAGTGGCTGCTGCTGGCACTGGGCATTCCCTTTGTCATGATCGGCACGCGGCTCATCCTCGACGCCGGTCAGACAGCGCTGACGCATCAGGCCGCAACGTCGTGGCGCGCCGGAGAAGCGCGGATCCTCTCGGTAGAACGCTTTTCCGGCGCGGATCAAGCCATCGGCAGCCAGACCGTGGTCCGCTACCAGTATGCCGTAAACGGCCGGGATTACGAAGGCTCGTATTCCTGCGTGGGCGAAGAATGTCCCAGAGCCGATCTGTACGAGGTTTTGCAGCGCCTGCATGACGCAAACCACCCGGTGGACGTGCTGGTGGATCCGGACAGGCCGGAGCGGTCCCTCCTGTACCGGCACCTGCACATGCCGCTTTTCCTGATGCGGGCCGGGGTGGGGCTCTTCTGTTTTCTCACGGGCGGCGCGGCCGTGGTCTTTGGCGTATATCTGCTGTGCGGGCCGGGGAAAAAAGAACTCTGACCATGCGGCCGGCACGAAACAGTCGCCTTCCGGCGAAGACAACAGGGCCGTTTTTGAAACAACGAAAGGCGGCCCATTTGTTTTCCGCTTCAATAAAGCATTTACAACTGAACTGCTCTAATCCCGCGAAATATCTGCCTCAGGACGGCCGCACCAATTCGGCCAGAGCATTGATGACGCAGGCCGCCAGACTGGAGCCGCCCTTGCGTCCGGCGATGGCGATGAAGGGAATTGAGTCCTGAGCCAGCAGCAGCTCTTTTGATTCCGCCGCGTTGACGAAGCCCACCGGCATGCCGACGATGAGCCGGGGCGGCCGGGCACCCTCGCGTATCCGCTCCAGCAGGCGATACAGGGCCGTGGGCGCGTTGCCGATGACAAAAATATCCGCCCCGCCCTGATCCATGACCTCATCCACAGCGGCCCAGGCCCGGGTCACGCCGTCCCGAGCGGCCCGTTCAGCCACCACAGGGTCATTCATCAGACAGCGCGCCGCGCATCCCAACGGATCGAGACGCCGCCGGGGGATTCCAGCCAGAGCCATGCACGTGTCCGTGACAATATCCGCGCCCGCCAGCAGCGCCTCCTTCCCGGCCCGCACAGCGTCCGGATGAAAACGGATGTGTCGCAACAGATCGAAATCCGCCGTGGTGTGAATCATACGCCGGGCCACGCTCCATTCCTCGCCGGAGAAAGGTCGTGGCTCCGGCACTTCGGCGTCGATGATGGCCAGTGAGCGGAATTCGATCTCCGCCGAGGGAACATGGGTGTACATACGCGTCTTCCTTGGCAAAGCCGCAAAAATCCGGTCCCTCCGCGTTTTCCGCGCCGAGGAGTTCCGGATCTGCGGGAGCGGCTTACTGTCCGCTTTCGAACACGGTCAGCACGAACAGGCTTTCCTTCTCGAAAAATTCCTGCTCGATACGCCCGGCCAGATTCTTGTCCATTTCCAGCACTACCCTGGTCCGCGGATAAGGGCGTTCCTCCTGCCCGATGCGGACCTTGCGGATCATGCGCCCCTGCAAGTCCATCTCACGGGCCAAGCCGGAGACCATCAGTACGCCGTCAAAGTCACAGACCACGCGGGGAGGGGGAATCTTGTCGATGGTGAACAGATCCGGCAGCACAGGGCCATCCAGGTGGATGAGGATGCGCTCGGCCGAGAAGGCGGACTCGAACTCCACCCTCACAATCCAGACGTTTTCAAAGGCCAGGCACCCGTTATCCCCTGTTTTTATGGACGGCACGGACACGGTATCGCCCGGCGACAGCTGTCTGGAGTACTGGATGCCGGGATTGAGGCGGGTGAAAGCCTCCCTGGCCTGGGCGTATTCCAGCATGGAAGACAGACAGTTATGCCGCAGCAGAAGCCCCCGGATGCTGTCCCCTTCCCGGACTTGGTGCCGGATCACGCCGGGCTGGGCAAAGGCGGCGGCCGTCCACAGCAGGGTCGGCAGAATCAGGGTGAATATTCGTAAGGATGTGCGCATAGCGTCCGTTGAAAAATGCCCGCCAAGGGTGTTTCGGATTCTTCCGGCCATGCGGGCCGCCGCGGCGGTGAACCGGGGGAATTCCAGAACGGAATCGTAAGCGGCCGAAGGCTGCGGTTTGCGGTGTCCGGACTAGTCAGAAGAAAGCGGAAAATCAACCTTCAGCGGGAAAAGTGGTACTCTGCGCCAGGTCATTACTGTCCCGCCGCCCAAGACTATTGACATTTTCTGGATGAAACCGATTTAATTGCTCATAGTTTCTTATCAATTTCATATCCATATTGAACATCAACCTTCATGGAGATTTCTCATGAGCGTCAAATCCGGATCGAGAGAAGAGCGCAAGGCGCGTGTGGTGGAAGTGCTGAACCAAGCCAGGGCCATGGAGCTTTTCGCCATCACCCAGTACATGAACCAGCATTACGGACTGGACAGTATGGACTACGGCGAACTGGCCGCCAAGATGAAACTCATTGCCATCGACGAGATGCGCCATGCCGAGATGTTTGCCGAGCGGGTCAAGGAGCTGGGTGGAGAGCCGGCCACATCCTATGAAGGCGATCTGAAAAAAGCTCAGGAGGTGCGGGCCATTTATCCTTACGACGCCGACCTGGAAGACGACACCATCGATGTATACAGCCAGTTTTCACAGACCTGTCGAGACAATGGCGACGCCATCAGCGCCAAACTGTTTGAAACCATCATCGAGGAAGAACAGGCCCACATGAACTATTTTGAAAATGTGGGCAACCATATTGAAACCCTGGGCGACACGTATCTGTCCAAAATTGCCGGAACTTCGGCTTCCACCGGTCCCTCCACCAAGGGTTTTCTGATCAGCGGCGGCAATTAAACCTCTGCCGGAATGAAATGAAGCGGACGTGCGGACAAAAGTCCATACGTCCGCTTTTTTGCGGTCATGCATGTGAGAAGTCAGGCCAGATGCGTTTTTTCCGTCTCACCCGTCGGTTCCGCATCCGGCCGCGCACCGGGACCATCCGCCACACCGCTGCTCCACAGGAAACCCTGAGCCTTGCGGCGCGTGCGGCCGGTGAGTTTAAGCCAAATATGCAGATCATCTCTGGACAAAATCCTGAGCGGCCTTGCGGTACACATGCTGGGCGCGTGCGGTCAGCGAGTACCAGTCGAAATGACGGGTGCCGATCATCAGGGCCGCCAGAAGAGCGAAGATCAGAAGACTGCCCATGATCAGGGCGTTATCCTCCGATTGCAGAATGACGTACAGAACGGCGTAGAACAGAGCGATGCCGGAACCGAGCAGAACGCCGAACCTGCGGCTGCGCAGAATGGCGCTGAAATAACAGGTCAGCAGAGATGTGCAGGCCGCGGCCGCCGCGCCATAGGCCCGCCCGAACCCGATGTGCTCGGACAGGGAAACCAGCAGCAGATAAAAGATCATGAGGGCCAGGGCCACGCATGTGTACTGCACGGGATGCACGGGAGTGCCATGCAGCAGTTCGCACAGAAGTATCACGCCGAAGGTGAGCAGAATGAAAAGCAGAGCGTATTTGATGCTGCGCTCGGACTGCTGGTACACGTCTCCGGGCTGCACCAGCTCCACTCCCACGGATTTGGATTGAAGCTGCGATGTGTCGCCGCTCTGGCAGGCGTCCAGAACGGCCTCCGCATTGTAGTTGAAAGAAGACGCCCGCCAGACGGCCGAGAAAGCCGTTTCGCCCACCTCGCGCGAATCCGGCAGCAGAAATCCGGTGAATCCGGGATGCGGCCAGTTCCCCGCGAGCTCCATGAGCGTGTTCTCCGCCAATAGAGTGCAGTGCATGGAGCGCATGCCCCGCAAATCCATGTTGAAGGAAAAGTCGAGTCCGGAGGGCGGAATGTCCGGCAGTTTTTCCAGCCGGGCGTGCATGCCGTCCCTGTTCAGCATGGTGCCGGGCTTGAACGGCACGGTCTGATTTCCGAAACTGAGGGCCGAAATCCGGCCGATGCCCCGCTGGTCGGTGATGAACACGACAAGCACGGGCTCTCCCCACTGTACATTTTTCCGGGTCCGCCGGATTTCCTCGAGCTCCCCGAAAACAAACCGGCCCGCCACATTCATGGAGTTGACGTAAACGGGCATGTCGTAAATCCCCCGGTTGCGCACGGACACGGTCATATTGCCGGTCATGCGCGCGTCCGCCGCAGCCAGATAAACCGCTTCCTGCACGGTCTCCTCCCTGGTGACGAACACCCCGCCGCCGTCCTTGAGCTTTTCCGTGACCAGCTTCGTGAACGTATAGGGGACGACCAGCACGGGACCGGCCAGGGTCTGCTCGCCGGGCCAGCCCTGGGAGATGCTTGAGTAAGCCTGATGCCGCCAGCTTTGCCGTTCCCCGATCAGATCCCACAGAAATATCTGGGGGATGAGCATGAGCAGGACAAGGACGCCGAGAATCAGAATTTTGATGGAGAAACGAGCCATGGTACCTCCTTTGGCTGTGTATTCGGGCCTTGTACGGAGGTATCGTGGAGAGAGTGTGAGCGTGGCGTGCGGATTGTGTGAAAAATCGCGGTCCGCTTCCCGCCGGGCCGGGACCGGCTGGAAAACGGACCGCATTGCCCGGCGTCTATGCCGGGGCGTAGAAGCAGCGTTTGGGCGAGATGAGGCGGCCCTCCTTCTTGAGAGCGTCGATACATTTGGACACTTCCTTGGAATCCACGCCCAGTTCCTTGGCGATGTCCCCCGGCCGTTTGGGTGTTCCGGCCTTGACGAAGGCTTCATAGACTTTTTCTTTCATCGCGGCACTCCTTCATGGTTTGAGATGTTCCCGCATGGAAAACAGCCGGACGCGGCTTCCCGTTAAAAAATCCAAGTACCGGCCCTGCCTGTGTACCAGTCCAGCCGACCCTGGTCGAGAGGTGGGGCCTGGATGCCGGCGGAATTCAGTCCAGCCGCAGCAGTTCAAGCAGAGCCTCATGCACATGGCCGTTACTGGCCACAATCATGTGCCCGCTGAAATCGTAATCTTTTCCATCCGCCCCGCTGACCCGGCCCCCCGCCTCTTCCACCAGCAGCCATCCGGCCGCCGTGTCCCAGGGCTTGAGACTCGTCTCGTAGAAGCCCTCGAACCGGCCGCAGGCCGTATAGGCCAGATCGATGGCCGCGGAGCCGAAACGGCGCACGCCCTGACTGGCCTTGAGCACCCGGCGCAGGCGGGAGCAGATCTCGTCCGCCTCCTCGCACACGGAATAGGGAAAGCCCGTGGCGATAAGCGCCTTACACATTTCCGTTTCGGCGCTGACACCGATGGGCCGCCCGTTCAGAAACGCACCGCCGCCGCGCACGGCCCAGAAGAGTTCGTCCAGCATGGGTGCGTACACAGCGCCGAGTTCCGCCCGGCCGTCCCGCCACAGCGCCACGGACACGGCGGTCATGGGCAGCCCGTGGGCATAGTTGGTGGTGCCGTCCACCGGATCGACGATCCAGGACAGGCCGTCCGGCGTGAGGGTCGTATGGGATTCCTCGGCCAGCACGGCGGAGCCGGGCAACAGTTCCGGCAGGGCTCGCAGCAGACAGGCTTCCACGGCCAGATCCGTCTGGGTGACCAGATCGATGCGGCCCTTGAAGGCAATGCGTTTTTCATCCGCCCACTGCTCGCGGATGATCCCGCCCGCCGCGCGCACTCTGTCCAGAAAACCGTTCACCAGATTTTTATCCATCGTTTCCGTCCTCTTACTGAATTGTGCTTGCGCTTCACCCGCTCCGGGGTAAATATCGGGAAATGAACGCGGGCCGTCCCGCTCCGGTCAACCGTCAGCCCCAAGGATCCGGATATGCTTATTGGAATCGATGTCGGAGGAACCCACACGGACGGCGTCTGCATAAGCGGCGGCCGCATGGAAGCCTTGGCCAAGGTCCCGACGGACCACGGGAATCTGCTCGCCACCATCACCGAAGCGCTGCGCGCCATCCTGAAGGAATGCGACGCCTCCGCCGTGCGCACCGTCAACCTGAGCACCACCCTTTCCACCAACGCCATCGTCACCGGCGCGGCCGAAGAAGCGGGCATGTTCGTCATGCCCGGCCCCGGCGTGGACGCACGGGCCTATGCCGTGGGCGGACATTACCACATTCTGCCCGGCTGTGTGGACCATCGCGGAGTGGTTTCCGTCAAGGCCCGCGCGGAGCATATCCGCCCTCTGGCGGCCGAATGCCGGGACAAGGGGCTTCGCGTGTACGGCGTGGTCGGCAAGTTCTGCACCAGAAACCCGGAGCAGGAACAGACCATGGCCGAGATTCTGGCCCCTCAGGCCGATTTCGTGGCCATGGGGCACCGCGTGTCCGAAGCCCTCAATTTCGGCCGGCGGATCGGCACGGCCTACTACAACGCCGCGGTCTGGCGGACCTGCAACGCCTTTGCCGACGCCCTGGAACAGAGCCTCGCGGAGCTGAATGTCCGGGCCGACATCAACATCGTCAAGGCCGACGGCGGCACCATGCCCCTCAAGATGGCCAGGGAAAAACCCATCCAGTCCATTTTTTCCGGTCCGGCGGCCTCGGTCATGGGCGTGCTCGGCACGGTCCCGGCGGACGAGGATGCGCTGCTGCTGGATATCGGCGGCACCACCACGGACATGGCCGTGCTGGTGAATGGCGTGCCGCTGCTCGAACGCGACGGTATTTCCATCGGCGGGCACCGCACCCTGGTCCGCGCCCTGCAGGTGGAATCCATCGGTATCGGCGGGGACTCCTTTGTCCGCTCCCGGGACGGCCATCTGCTGGTGGGACCGGAACGTCAGGGGCCGTGCATGGCCGCCGGCGGACCGGCTCCGGCCCTCATGGACGCCATGAATGTCCTGGGGCATGCCGATTTCGGCGACCGGGAGCGTTCGGCCTCGGGCATCAAGGAAGTGGCCATGGCTCAGGGCGTTTCCACCCGCGAATGCGCCGAGCAGATCGTGCGGCAGGCCATGTCCATCCTGACGAAAAAAATCAGTACTTTTCTCGCGGCCGTGAATTCCCGTCCGGTGTACACCATCCAGGAAATGCTGGAAGACCGCTCGGTCCGGCCATCCCGCCTTCTGGTCATCGGCGGCCCGGCCGAAACCATGGCCCCGCTGCTTCAGGAAGAGCTTGGCATCCCCGCCACGGCCCCCGCGTACAGCCAGGTGGTCAACGCCATCGGCGCCTGTCTGACCCGGCCGACCCAGTCCCTGGTTCTGACGGTGGACACTTCCAGAGGCACCTTCACCGTGCCGGGCCTTGGCATCCACAAGACGGTCAAACGCACCTACACGCTGGATGAAGCCGTGCACGACGCCACCACGCTCCTCGGAGAAGAGCTGGAGCGTCAGGGCATCCCGGCCGAACCCGGCGACATTCAGGTCATTCAGGCCGACGCGTTCAACATGGTCGAAGGGCATCACACCATCGGCCGCAACATCCGCGTGCGCTGCCAGATGCGGCCCGGAACCATCGCCACCCTGGCTTCCTGAACGGAGGACCCATGCTCAAAGCCCGAACCAGCCTCGGCATCATCTTCTTTCCGGCCTTCGACTGGGCCATCTCCCCCACCCATCCCGAACGGGAGGAGCGTCTGCTCTACACCCAGGACCAGTTTCGGGAGGAAGGCGTTTTCGACATCGAAGGCATCCATGAATACAGGCCCATCGTCGCCGGAGAAACAGACATCATGCGCGCGCATTTCTGTTTTCCCGGCGTGGCCGACGTGTGCACCCATTCCCATTTCATTTCGGCCGGAGGAGCCATCCGCGCCGCGCAGCTCGTCATGGGCAAGGAACGGGAACGGGCCTTCGCCGTGGTCCGGCCTCCGGGACATCACGCCATGCGCACGGTTCACGGCAGCCGGGGTTTCTGCAACGTGAACATCGAAGCCGTCATGATCGAATGGATCCGCGAACACTACGGCAATCTGCGCGTGGCTGTGGTGGACACGGACTGCCATCACGGGGACGGCACCCAGGACATCTACTGGCACGACCCCGACGTGCTCTTCATCTCCCTGCATCAGGACGGACGCACCCTGTATCCGGGCACGGGCTTCCCTGCGGAAGCGGGCGGCCCCAAGGCTCTGGGCCGGACCATCAACATTCCCATGCCCCCGCGCACGTCCGACGACGGCTATCTGATGACCATGAAGCGCGTGGTGCTGCCCATCCTCGACCATTTCAAACCCGACCTGATCATCAACTCCGCCGGGCAGGACAACCACTTCTCCGACCCCATCACCAACATGAACTTCACCGCCCACGGCTACGCCGAAATGACGGCCATGCTCAAGCCGGACATCGCCGTGCTGGAAGGCGGGTACGCCATCAAAGGCGCCCTGCCCTACGTCAATCTGGGCATCAGCCTGGCCCTGGCCGGAGTGGACTTTTCCGCCGTCAGGGAGCCGGAACTGGACCGGGAGCGGATCAGGGAACAGAAGTCCACCATGGATTATCTCGAAGCCCTGTGCGACCAGCTGCCCGACATCTATTTCAATCCCCGGCCGGCCGACGCCCCGCGGGAAAGAGGATATTTCGTGCGGCGGCGGTCCATCTACTACGACACGGACAACATCACCGAAACCCAGGTGGAACGGGTCAAGGACTGCCCTCATTGCCCGGGGCTCATCATCACCGAAACGGAAACCGCCGACACGCCCAGATCGCTCGGGCTCTACGTTCCGGTGCAGGGCTGCGACCTGTGCAGTCAGGAGGCCGAGGAACGCTTCGCCAAGTCCAGAGAGGCGGGATTTGCCCACGCCCAGATCGCGGACAGGGTCATCAAGCGCTACGAATACGCCAGATAGAGCACACGGCCGGAGGAAAACCTCCGGCTGTGGTTTCGCACTCCAGATGCAGTGGCAATGTCTTTCTGCAGACAGTGCGCTGACAACATGAGACTCAAAAAATACATCTATAAATCTCAGGGAGTAAACTATGAGTGATCTGAAACACAGAATTTATGCCATGGGCAAAGAACTCCAGTTAATGAATGTGGCGACGGCCAGTCCGGACAACAAACCCAGAGTGAGATATGTAGCCGGAAAAATGGACCAGGAGTTGAACCTTCGTTTCAGTACGCATCTTTCTTCTCCCAAGATCGAACATCTGAAGGTCAATCCGGTCGTTTCCGTCACCCTCGGAGCCAGCCATCCCGGATCGCCTCAGTGGTTGCAGATAGAAGGCCGGGCGGAAATCGTGACATCGAAGGAAGAACGCGAGGCATTCTGGTTCGATGCACTCGGAGCGTATTTCAAGGGCCCCGATGATCCGGCCTACTGCATCGTCCTCATCCGGCCGACACGGATCGAACTTGGTTCAATGGAAAATCCCCAGCCCGAAGTCTGGCAGTAGCTCCAGCCTCACTCCACGAACCGCGCCACCAGCGCGGTTTTTTTGAACTATTTATTGCCGGCTCCCATAGTCCACCAGCGTCTCCGACTGTGGTCAACGCCAAAAAAACGGCATTCAGCGCAAACTGCACGCCAAATGCCGCGTTTTTCAGAACCTGAAGATGTGCGGGCTGTTTGTTATCTGCGCCGCGCACTTCAGACGAGGACGTTACTCCACCACTTCCGCCTTCTCGATGATTACAGGCTCCACCGGCACATCACCGTGCATCCCCCGCGACCCGGTGGGCACAGCCGCAATGGCGTCCACCACGTCCTTTCCTTCGACAACCTTGCCGAACACGGCATAACCGAAATCGCGCACCCCGTGGTTCAGAAATTCATTGTCCGCCGTGTTGATGAAAAACTGCGACGTGGCGGAATGAATTTCGCCGGTGCGGGCCATGGCGATAGTGTACTTGTCATTCCTGAGCCCGTTGTCGGCCTCATTCTTGATCGGCGCATGGCCGGTCTTGGGCGTCATGTCCGCGTCCATGCCTCCGCCCTGAATCATGAATCCGGAAATAACCCGGTGGAACACCGTCCCGGAGTAGAAGCCCTCCCGCACATAGGTCAGAAAATTCTCCACGGTCACGGGAGCCTTCTGCGGGTCAAGCTCCAGCACGATGACGCCTTCGCTCGTGGTCAGAGCCACTTTCGGAGCGCCCGCCAGAGCGGAGGAAACTGTCAGACAAACAAAAATCAGAGCGAACAGTACAACACGCATGATTTTCTCCTTGAAATAAATGGCATTTTGATGATCGTCGCCACATGGCGTCGATGATCGCCGCGTAAAAACTCCGTCATCTCAGAAAATAACCGCCTCGAACCACCAGATTTCCGTTTTGGGTTTGCGCCACGAACCTTTGGGCAGCCCGGCCTTGACGCAGGTCTGATCCAGAAAGGTTTCCCTGTCCCAGCCCTGCTCTACCGCCACCTGCGGCAGCAGCAGCCCCGCGTGGATGGATTTGCGGACATACAATCCATGCCGCCCGATTTCGATCAGTTCCGGGTCGGGGCAGGGTGTCAGCGGCCCCATGACGGAAATTTCCACATCCAGTTCCCCGGCCTCCCCGGCCGATACCGGAGGAAAGCGGGGATCTTCGAAAGCCGAAACCCTGGCCATGCGCTCGATGGTCCCGGCCAGAGGGCCGTCGCCGGTCACGTTGCCCATGCAGCCACGCAGCTGTCCGCCTTTTTTCAGGGTGACGAAGGCACCCAGCTCCGCCCGCAGGGTATCGGATTCGCAGACAGGCTTTTCTCCGGCCCGTCCCAGACCGCAGGCAATGGCGTACCGCGCCAGCTCCTTGCAGAAACGCTTTTCCTCATCAGTCAGCGTCAGATGAAATTCCCGCATGACTTTTCTCCCGGACATAATTCGGATCACCATGGCGATCCGCGTGTTACAACAGCCCTTGCCCGCTCGCGCCCGCCGCCTGAATTTCAGGAAAACTGCCGTTTCCTCTACAGTCCGGACGGTAAAATGAAACGCAGGCGGAGCCCGCCCAACCGGTCAACGGTCGAAAGGCGCTTCCAGCGGAGGATTGACCCAGAACCGGCCGGGCTTACGCCCCGCGCCATCCACCACGACCTGGCGGCCCGAAAGACGTATCCGCCCGCTGGCCAGCCATTGCAGGGCCTGAGGATAAATACGGTGCTCCATCTCCAGAATGCGCCCGGCCAGAGAGGCCTCGTCATCATCGGCATGGGCCGGGACGGCTGCCTGGATGATCACGGGGCCGTGGTCCATCTCCTCGTCCACGAAATGCACGGTGCATCCGGCCAGACGGACACCATGCTCCACCTGTTGCCGCTGGGCGCGGACGCCCGGACAGGCGGGCAGCAGGGCCGGATGGATATTCAGCAGTCTGCCGGAAAAAGCCCGGACGAAAAGGGGCGTCAGGATGCGCATGAACCCGGCCAAAGCCACGTATTCCACTCCGGCCGCCGCGAGCAGGCGGAGCAGTTCTTGGTCGAAGGCCTCGCGGGAGGAAAAATCCTCGTGCCGCACGCAGGCCGTGGGCACACCTGCCGCACGGGCCCGCTCCAGCCCATAAGCCGAAGGATTGTTGGCGACGACCAGACGGATATCCGCGTCCAGCGCTCCTTCCCGCACCCGGTCCATGATGGCCTGGGCGTTGGAGCCGGATCCCGAAAGAAGGAGCCCCAGAGCGATGGTCACGAAGCCTTCACCAGCGCGTCCACCAGGGCGGGGATGGTATAGTCCGCGGGCATGATGTCCGGCGTGAAGCCGTACTTTTTCAGAGTGCCCGCCGTGACCGGTCCGATGCAGCAGATTTTGAGCGTCCGCCCGGCATAGGGCCGGATCGTGTCGGGCGGGACCAGTGCAAAGAAATTATCCACCGTGGAAGAGCTGGAAAAAGTCAGATAATGAAGCCGCCCTTTCTCCAGCAGACTCACGATTTCTCCGCCGTCCTCCTGGGTCAGAGTAGTTTCGTACACGGGCAGCACATCCACGTGGGCCACCTTGCCCAACTCCTCGGGGAGCACTTCCCGGGCCACGCGCGCTCTGGGAACGAGTACCCGCTTGCCCGCGATGCCGCGTTCCAGAAGTCCTGCCACCACGGACTCGGCCACGTACTTGGGCGGAATGAAATCCGGCCGGATGCCGCGCTCCCTGAGGGCCTCGGCCGTAGCCGGACCGATGGCCGCCACCTGTGCGCCGCCAAGAGCCCGGGAATCCCTGCCCGCCTCCTCCAGTTGCGCCCAGAAATGGCGCACGCCGTTCACGGAGGTGAAAATCAGCCAGTCGTAACCGGAGAGCCTCCCGATGGCCTCGCGCACCGGGGCGTAATCATCCAGCGGCCGGATGGTGATGGTCGGAAATTCGTAGCAGGCCGCGCCCAGCCGTTCCAGAGTCTCCTTCAGCCCGCTGGCCTGTTCTCTGGCTCTGGTCACCACCACGCCTCTGCCGTGCAGGGGCAACTGCTCGAACCAGTTCAGACGGTCGCGCAGCTGCACCACCTCGCCCACCACCAGCATGGACGGAGCCTTGATCCCTTCGGCTTCGGCCAGAGCGGCGATTTCGCCCACCGTGGACACCCAGGACTGATGCCTGGCCGTGGTGCCCCAGCGCACCAGCGCGGCGGGCATGTCCGGCCGCATGCCGTGCTCCATGAGCTGGCGTGTGATGTACGCCAGGTTCTTCACGCCCATGTAAAAGCACAGGGTGCTGGCCGAAGCGGCCAGGGCCGCCCAGTTGTGGGCCGAATCGGGCTTGGTCGGGTCTTCGTGGCCGGTGATGAGCGACACGGAAGACGCATACCGGCGATGGGTCAAGGGGATGCCCGCGTAGGCCGCACCCGCCACGGCCGAGGTCACGCCGGGCACCACCTCGAAGGAGAGGCCCGCGTCCAGCAGTTCCTCGGCTTCTTCGGCTCCGCGCCCGAAAATGTACGGATCGCCGCCTTTGAGCCGGGCCACACTTTTGCCTTCCCTGACTTTGGACACGATCAGATCGTTGATCTGGTCCTGAGGCAAGGTGTGGTCGCCGCCCTTCTTGCCCACGTAGATGAGCTCCGCGTCCGGCCGGCACTGATCCAGAAAGGCCTTGTTGGCCAGATAATCGTAAATGACCACATCGGCCTCGCGCAGAATGCGCTGGCCTTTGACCGTAATGAGCCCCGGATCGCCGGGACCCGCGCCGATGAGATAGGCTTTGG
>JAUMXF010000054.1:11618-15026 GCA_030529235.1 Pseudomonadota bacterium | reverse complement strand
AGGGCGGCCGTACCGTGGGCGCCGGCGTCGTCTCCGAAATCGTGGAGTAAAAGATGCGCATCAACATTCTGCTCGCGTGCGAAGATTGCAAGCGTAGAAATTACGCCACGCAGAAGAACAAGAAGAACACGACCGTAAAGGTTGAGTTGAGCAAGTTTTGTCCTTTTTGCGGCAAGCATACCAAGCATCGCGAATCGAAATAACGGGCGGGTGCCCCTTCGGGCATCCGTCATAGCTTCTCATGCAGGCCAGTAGCTCTAACGGTAGAGCATCGGACTCCAAATCCGAGGGCTGGGGGTTCGAATCCCTCCTGGCCTGCCATTTATTTGGAATGCCATGAAAACTATGAAAAACAGCGCCGAAGCGGAAGTTGGCAAGAAAAGCTTGGCGCGGAGGTTGGACGACTTCCGCTTATTTTTTGAGCAGTCCAAAATGGAGCTCAAAAAAGTTGTCTGGCCAAGCAGGCAGGAGACTCTGGCTACCAGTTCGGCGGTGCTGCTGCTTGTCGCCGTGCTGGCTATTTTTCTGGGCACCATTGATTATGTGCTGACGAAGATCATCGCCTCCATTCTTTCCTGAGGACAGTCGTCATGAATGAACTTCCCAAGGCAAGATGGTATATCATTCACACTTATTCCGGCTTCGAGCAGCGCGTCGAGCAGACCATCAGGGAAATGATCCGCACTGGTCAGGCCAGGGGATTGGTGGAGGATGTCATCGTCCCGACCGAAAAGGTGGTGGAGCTGGTCAAGGGCCAGAAGAGAACCTCCACGCGCAAGTTTTATCCGGGCTATGCCATGGTCAAGATGGTATTCACGGACGAGTCGTGGCACATGATCCAGTCCATCCCCAAGGTGACGGGTTTTATCGGCGGGAAGAGCCGTCCCGTGCCTTTGACGGACAAGGAGGCCGAGCGGATTCTGTCCACCATCGAAAGCAGGAAAGAGCAGCCCAGGCCAAAATTTCACTTTGAACGCGGGGACGATGTCCGCGTGATTGACGGGCCCTTTGCGAACTTCAATGCGACGGTTGAAGACGTGAACTACGATAAGGGCAAGTTGCGGGTGTCCGTATCGATTTTTGGCAGACAGACGCCGGTTGAACTGGATTTCGTCCAGGTGACCAAAGGCTGATAATTTTAGATGACGAGGTAGGAATATTATGGCCAAAAAAGTAACTGCGATAATCAAGCTGCAATTGCCGGCCGGGGCCGCGAATCCGTCGCCTCCGGTGGGGCCTGCCCTTGGTCAGCATGGCGTGAATATCATGGAGTTTTGCAAGGCCTATAACGCCAAGACGCAAAACGAGAAGGGCATGGTCATCCCGGTGGAGATCACGGTTTTTCAGGACCGGTCGTTCACTTTTATTACCAAGACTCCTCCTGCGGCTGTGCTGCTGGTCAAGGCTGCGAAGTTGCAGAAGGGTTCGGGCGAGCCCAACAAGAAGAAGGTCGGCAAGGTGTCCATGGCTCAGATTGAAGAAATCGCAAAACTCAAGATGCCGGACCTTTCGGCATATGATTTGGGCGCGGCCTGCAAGACCATCATCGGCACGGCCCGGAGCATGGGAATAGACGTGGAGTAAGGGGAGACATTCATTATGCCCAAACACGGTAAAAAATTTCGGAAAGTGACCGAGGCCATTGACAGCCTCAAGACATACGATGTGGCTGAGGCCATGGATCTGGTTTTGAAGAGCTCCTTTGCCAAGTTCGACGAGACGGTGGATGTGGCAGTCAACCTTGGCGTCAACCCCAAGTACTCCGACCAGATGGTGCGTGGTGCGGTGTCCCTGCCGCACGGTCTGGGCAAAACGGTCCGCGTGGTGGCCTTCTGTAAGGGTGAAAACGAGGAAAAGGCCAGAAGTGCGGGCGCCGTTGAAGCTGGCGGGGATGACCTGGTGGAACGGATCAAGGGCGGCTGGCTCGAGTTCGACAAGGCTGTGGCCACTCCGGACATGATGGGACATGTGGGCAAGGTGGGCAAGATACTTGGCCCGCGCGGGCTCATGCCCAATGCCAAAACAGGTACGGTCACGGTGGAGCTGGAAAAAGCCATCCAGGAACTTCTGGCGGGCAAGGTTGAATTCCGTGTGGACAAGGCCGGCGTCGTCCATGCGCCTATCGGCAAGGTTTCTTTCGGAGTTGAAAAACTGCTGGGCAACCTGCGCTCCATTGTCGATGCCTTGATCAGGCTCAAGCCGTCCACCGCCAAAGGCACTTACATGAAAGCCATGTCTCTGTCCTCGACCATGGGACCGGGTGTCAGGGTGGACACGGCCTCCCTGAAAAGGACGGGAGAATAGTTTTCCTAATACGTGGATGAGTCAGGGACGCGGGTGGAGATCTCCTTAATATCCTGCCGAGACTGCTTTGGCTCATTCTGCCTAGTAAGCGAGGTATGTGGTGAATAGGGCAGAAAAAGCGAAAATCATCGAAGGCCTGAAGGAAAAGGCGGACAAGGCGAGCATCGCCATTGTCACGGATTTCCATGGGCTGAAAGTGTCGGAGCTTTCTCCCCTTCGCGCGAAGCTGCACGAGGCGGGATGCGACTATCAGGTCGTGAAGAACACTCTGGCGCGCAAAGCCTTTGCGGAAGGAACGCATGATGTACTGAACAACCATCTGAAGTACAATTGCGCCGTGGCGTTCGGCTATGACGATCCTGTGGTCGCCGCGAAGGTCCTGGTTGAGTTTGCGAAGAAAAACGACAAGTTCTCCGTGCGTTGCGCGAGTCTGGACGGAAAGCTTCTGGAAGCGGCCTCCATCAAGGCTCTTTCCGAACTTCCCGGCCGTGAGCAGTTGCTCGGCAGCATGCTGGGTACCATGAACGCTGTGCCGCAGAATTTTGTGTCGCTCTTTGCCAACATCGTTCGGGGTATGGTCAATGTGCTGACCGCCCTGAAAGACAAAAAAGAAGAATGAGCCAAGTTGTTTACTATTTAGGAGGATAAGATGGCTGATATCACCAAAGAACAGGTTGTCGAATTCATCGCGAACATGACGGTTCTCGAACTGTCCGCCTTCATCAAGGAACTGGAAGAGAAGTTCGGTGTTTCCGCTGCCGCTCCGGTGGCCGCTTTTGCCGCCGCTCCGGTGGCCGCCGCCGAGTCCGCCGAGGAAGAGAAGACTGAGTTCGACGTTATTCTGAAAGAGGCCGGCGCCAACAAGATCGGCGTCATCAAGGTCGTCCGCGCTCTGACCAGCCTCGGCCTGAAGGAAGCCAAGGAGAAGGTTGACGGCGCTCCGTCCACGCTTCTGGAGGGCGTGGCCAAGGATGCTGCGGCCGATGCCAAGAAGCAGCTTGAGGAAGCCGGCGCCAAGGTTGAAATCAAGTAGTTTCGCTGTTTTCAATGTAATTCCGTAAAGAGTGTGAGGGCTGTCCCCTCGCACTCTTTACGCCGTTTGTG